>NZ_RQFT01000010.1 GCF_004769525.1 Leptospira bouyouniensis
CAGCCAAGTGATACTAATCGCTCGATCGGCTTGACCATATTACAATATACACGTGTTAACGTGTATGTATAGATTATAGCGTTGTTTGTTATACTTTGTTCTGTTTGGCGGTCAGCGCCGAACGACTTTGATGCTAGAGCTCGAAGCTCACGCATCAAGTCGGGTGCTCGCAGTCGCGGCAGTGCCGCTTGGTGCTCCGCAGGCTTTCCCTCATCGGGGAAGATAGAACCTTTGTCGTATACAAATGTTGGGAAAAGCTCTGGATGAAAGTTCAGAGCTTTTTTTGTTTCTATGTTTTCTTCTTATACGCGACGATACATTAGGATTCCATATTGATAAATCTAATTCGTGTCCTTTTTGGATTTCTGAAAACAGCAGAAGGGCTATGACCATATGCAGATCGAAACGTTCTACTGAAATGGGCTGAATCAGAAAATCCGGCAAGGTGGGCAACTTCAGTAAAATTTGCACTTGTATGGTAATTTCGTGCTGCAATTTTTAATCGCAAACTTAGTATAAATTTCCTAACAGATGTTAAAAGCGTTTCTTTGAATATATGTCGAAATCTATCTTCAGATAAATTTACTATATCTGCTAAAATTTTTAGTTTAACTTCTTCTGGTTGTGGTAGGTATGTTTGTGAACGAAGGTATTTAGCAACTGTGAATATCCTTGGATCCAGTACTTCTGGTGGTTTTTGAGGTAAAATTGAACCAAACACAGAATCTACGAGTAACTTTAAACAACCTAATACTTCTTCATTTGGTGATTTTTCATCTAATAACACATCGAGTATTTTTTTTAAATATGGTATCTTTGTAGAATCAAAAAATTGAACACCGTCTTTAATATTGCCAGAAAAACGTTCAAACAAAAATGAGTCTGGATCAATATAAATATTTATTATATGTGTATTCTTTGAAATTTGATAATAATTTGTATTAGGTGGTAAAAATACACCTGTATATTCGATATAATTTTCATTTGATAGAAATATTTTTGAAGGTATATCAACCGAAAAACATAGCGATGCTGAATAAAGGCTATGCATCGTAGTCGTTTCTTCCCATGCCGCATAAAGAACCTGGGCGTCCCAAACGTATAATGAGTTTCTCCTTTTCATTGAATGTGGTGCAGTTTCCAAATCTAAACTAAGATATTATTTTGTAAGTGTAGAATAAAGCCAAATTGGTATATTTATAAATTAAATTTACATATATAGCCGAATCATTCAAAAATAATCAACATTTTAAAGCCGAAACATTCAAGCCGAAACACCTAAATTTCTGTAACCTTCAACAATCTATTTATGTTCACTTTGATTTTTCATAAAATTTGAAATAAGTCAGAGTTTGTTCTTAAAAGAATAGGAAAGGTTACATGATCAGGAATAGAAAATTGAACAAACACCCAATAGGTTCTATCTTTCAATACAAATCTATTTGATCCAACATCCAAGTCGTAAATTAAAAAATTCATGAAACGAAATTATAGGAAGTTAACGGTATGAAAAATTCAACAGGTATAAATGTAGATTCAAATGGCAACGGTACATCGAAAACATTTGGAGTTGAGCCATATTCAATCCTTCAAAAAGAGGATGTTTTCGTAAGTGCCCTATTTGCTGGTCAAGGAAACGATCCAATGGTTGAACTTCTTGCGAGTTTTGAGGAAGAAGGTGAATCATCAGATTTTTTTGTAACCTTATTCAAAACAATTGATAATTGTATGGACTTAGTTAGGAAAGATGGTGAGTCCACTTATTTTTCTAAAGGTTTTGCGTTAAAAGAATGGTTGTTAGATCCAACTTTGATTCCTACCGAAACTATTTTAAAATCTTCTTATTATAGTGGGCCTTTGATCTTTGCAGCCCAAGCATCGCATTTATATCGTTTTATAAAAGAAGGTCAATGGAACCTACTTAGAAAATCTATTGGTGGAATTTATGGTCATTCCCAAGGAATATTTGCGGGATTATTGTTTTCATCATCTCCAAATAAAGAAATATTTTTAGCTAATTTTGAAAAAACATTTTCGGCTTTATTCTTTCTGTTATTCCGCAGCCAACAAATTTTTCCTGAGTTAGATCTAGACCCAAATATACTTCGTCTTTTTGTAAAAAAAGGAGAAAAACCTTCACCTATGGCCCAAATTATTTTTGATGATGGTGATGTTCAAATCACCGAAATTTTAAATGAATTCAATAAAAATCAATCTAAGTCTGAAGAAGTTCATATTGGATTAATGAATACACCTAACAGTAAAGTTTTTTGTGGAACACCTGAATCTTTACTAAAATTAAGAGACGAATTGACACAGTCCGGAGTTGATGCTGTGAAAACCTGGAATTTCATAACATCCTCAACTGCGTTTCATTCACCTTTGTTAGAAGCAGTGGTAAACCTTGTACAAACTGATTTTGAAAAAGTAGGATTCGCGCCCCAAACACATGAGATAGAAATTCCTTTGTATGATACCAGAGATGGATCAGACCTGCGCGATTCAAAAAAAGATTTAAAAACTGATTTAGTAGCTATGGTTTGCACAGACAAACTTAATTGGGAAGTAACATTGTCATCTCTCCTAAAAATAGATGGTAAACATATGCTTCTATCTTTTGGGCCAGGTGAATTTATAGAAAAAATAACAAAAAGATTTTTAAGAGATAAATCATATTTAATTCGAAACCTAACACATAAGAGTCGGTTTATTCAGTTCGCAAAAACTAACAACTTTGAATTTCCAAATGCCTGGAAAAGTTATGCGCCAGAATTAGTAATCCTTCCTAATGGGGCGAAATTTGTAAAAAACAAATATTCGCTTTGGGCAGGTCGCCCGCCTGTGTTTGGCGGTGGAATGACACCAAGTACTGTCGAAGCAGACATTGTTATTGCAGCAGCTAAGGAAGGATATATTGTTGAATTAGCTGGTGGAGGCCAAGTATCTGAAGAAATTTTTAGATCAAGGATAGAAAAAATAACCAAAGAACTTCCTGCGGGAAAAGGTTTTGTAATTAATCTATTATATCTCGATCCTTATTTATGGAATTTGCATGTACCACTAATTAAAAAATTTAAATTGGAAGGTGCTCCGATCGAAGGTATTACAATCTCTGCAGGTATACCCGAACTCAAAGAAGCGGCAGCCTTACTTACAGAATGGGAAAAAATTGGCATATGGTTGAATTCATTCAAACCTGGGACAATTGATCAAATTAAAAGAGTAGTATCAATTGCTGATGAACTTCCAAATAATAATATACTTATGCAAATTGAAGGTGGCGCTGCAGGTGGCCATCATAGCTGGGAAGATCTAAACTCCTTGGTTTCAGCAACATACGAGGATATTCGTAAACGTTCCAATATCATCTTAGCTGTAGGAGGAGGCATCGCCTCCCCTAATGATGCTAAATTATGGTTATCTGGTGACTGGAATAAAAATACAAAAATGCCTGTGGATGCAGTATTTTTAGGTACTCGTCTTATGGCTGCACTAGAATGCAAAACTTCATTACCCATTAAAGAGAAGTTGAAAGAGATGATTGGCGGAAATGATTGGATGAAATCCAAAGATGGAGATGAAGTAGGTGGAATTATTTCCGGAAAATCTTCACTTGGTGCGGATATCTATTATGCATCCAACACATGGACAAAACTCTCAGAATTGGTAGAAGGATTAACGAAAGGAAAAGATCCGGTTTTAGCTAGAGAAAGTATTGCAGAAAAGAAAGCTGATATCATCTCTCTATTAAATTCCACAGCAAAACCATACTTTGGAGATCTTTCAATACTTAGTTATACAGAAGTATTGGAAAGGTTTATATTTTTAACTTGCCCTGGCGATAGATTGCTACCTAGCGAAGGCAGATGGTCAGACCATCCTTACATTGACAAGAGTTATAGGGCTCGATTTGAACAACTCGTCTTAAAATTTGAAGGTAGATTATTAGATTCTGATACAAAGTTGTCCATTTTAAACAATGATTCCATTTTGGATGAACCATACGAATTTCTAAAAATTTGGAAGAATCTTTTTCCAAATGGACAATCGACCATCCTTTTACCAGAAGACCAAGATTTTTTCTTAGAAATATGCAAACAACCAGGTAAACCTGTAAATTTCATTCCTCTGTTAGATGAAAATTTACTTCGATGGATCAAATCCGATTCGTTATGGTATTCTCATTGTGTTGGAATGGATCCAGATAGTTGTGCTTGGATCCCTGGGCCTTTGGCTATTAAAGGTATTAAAAAAATAAATGAACCGGTAGTTTCAATTTTCAATGAATTTATTTCTGAGTTAGGTGATAATAAAAGTGTAACTAAAAATATCGAATGGTCAGAATTTACAAAAAAATTCAACCCGATAAGACAGGAAAATAAAATACAAATTGAGCATAATGATTCATTCAATGAGTTTTTTATACCTAATAGTGAGGAGATAACTGGAAGTGATTGGGTAAAATATCTAGCACAACAAGGAGGGGGTTTTTTATCCATTTTACTTGCATCAAATCGGATCTATGGAGGAGTTGCCGACCAAGATATGTGGTTCTCACCCGATGAGGCTAAAAAATTTACAATTGAAAAGGGAGCTATCGGTGAACTAATACAAATCCGTTCCTTTTCGAATGATGGAAAGTTTATTAATGCTTCCCTAGATTTGATAAACCAGAATACAGCAGAACTTAGTTTATTTTTCCATCATCCAAATGAACAAAATCAAATTCCATTTAAAAGGCGATTCTTGTTTGGCGGTGGCCCAGAAACATTAGTTATTGAAGATCAAACTTTTGCTAATGAGGAGATGAGAAAATTTTATGCTAACGTTTGGGATATAAAATCTGTTCCAAATGTGATCGATGACTACTATTCATTTGAACGTATGAGAACTTTTGAAAAGGAGTGGTCATCTGAATTTAGAGTCACTGAAGAAAACATTATTAAGTTTAGAAAGGCAACAAAGGATCTATTTCGTAAGGATCTAGTTGATTCTGACAAAAAACTTTCTCCTATTTCAATGGGAGTGGTTTTTTCATGGGAAAGTACCGTCATTCCCTTGTTATCCTATTCTTCGGCGGATCTTTTTAAACTTCTTCATTTTTCGCAAGAATTTCATTGGAAACCTGAAGCTTCATTGGTTACGGTGGATGATGTCATAAAAACTAAATCAAAAATTTCTCGAGTTAAGAAATTTGGAGAATCAATCATTCTTTATGTAACAGGAGTGATGTGGAATTCCGAAATTGAAATAGGGGCCTTCGAAACTGGATTTCTATTAAGAAATCAGAATGAAAAATTTGTCCAATTTGATACAACTCCACTTGAACAATCCATAGAATTTTTTTCACAGGCTGAGATTGATGTCTTTCAACAACTCATTTGGATAAACTTAAGCATTAAACCCAATACTCTTCGAGTCGGAGATAAAATTAGGTTTGTAACTTCAGAACGAAGAATCATCTCAAACGCAACCGATACCTTTCACTACATCATTGGAAATATCTTCCAATCAAATGGGCAAATGAACGAGGTTCTTCTTGGAAGTTTCAAAATCGATGAAGGAAGAAATTTGAATGAAGATTCAAGTTTAGATCGATTTTTTAAAGTATTCCGCGAGGCAGAAGGCATTGTTACCATTCCAAAAAAATACAGAATTATCTCTGAAGTTTTTACTGCTCCTGATTCTATGATTTCCTATTCTAAAGCTTCGAAAGATGCAAATCCAATTCACACAGACATTCGATTTGCGAAAAAGGCTGGTTGGGCGAGTCCTATTGTCCATGGCCTCTGGACATCTTCCCAGGTCATAAACTTTCTTGTTCGGAATGTTTGTGAAGGAGACTCATCTCGCATTGTCTCTCTGAAAGAAAGTTTTGAAGCACCTGTATTATTAAGCGAAGAACTACGATTAAGTGCATTTCATATTGGCCAGAAATCTGGGAATATGGCATTGGAAATTACTTTGGAAAATAAAAATGGAGAAACAAAACTTCGTGCGGAAGCCTTATTAAAACCTCTTAAGACAGCCTATGTGTTTACAGGCCAAGGTTCACAATCCCAAGGAATGGGAATGAAACTATTGGAAGAGTTTTCTGAGGCTCGCGATGTTTGGACTTTAGCTGAAAGAGTTGCTACAAATGAATTAGGTTTCTCCCTATTGGATGTTGTTCAAAATAATCCTACATCACTTCATTGTGGAGGGAAAAATTGGGTTCATCCTAAGGGAGTTTTAAATCTCACACAATTCACTCAAGTTGCCCTAGTCGCAAAATCGCTTGCAGATTGGGCAATTCTAAAGAAACGAGGTTTCTTGAATATCGAATCACCATTCGCAGGTCATTCGTTAGGTGAATTTTCTGCACTTTCAGCACGAGAATTTATTTTGCCTGAGAATGTATTTAAAATCGTATATAACCGTGGTTTGAATATGCAAAGTTTAGTCGCTCGTGATGAGGAAGGAAAAAGTTCCTATGCAATGAGTGTTGTATTGGGAAACCGTCATGTTGGTTTGAATGAGAAAAAAATCCTAGAGCTAGTTGAAGAAGCAAAATCTGAATCCGGTCTACATGTAGAGGTTGTAAATTATAATATTCGAGATAAACAATATTCGGTTACAGGGCATATTCAAGCTTTGGAGTTACTAGAAGAAAAATGTAAAACATTTGTTCGTGGGAAAAAAACAACAATTCGTTTAGAAGGTATAGATGTTCCTTTCCACTCTCGTATTCTTATTAATGGAGTTGATGAGTTTAGAAAAACATTACAATCGAATATTGGTAACGAATTGCCGTTAAATGAACTGGATGGGCGTTACATTCCGAACTTAATTGCAAAACCATTCTCACTTTCTGATGAATTTTTAAATGCAATACTATCTAAAACTGGAAGTCCCGTTGTGGATAGTTTACTCAAACTTTCTTTCAAAGATAGAAATACAAATGAAAGTAGACGGCTTGTTCTGATTGAGTTACTTGCTTTTCAATTTGCAATGCCGGTCCAGTGGATCGAAACCCAAGAAGTTCTTTTTGGACCATTAAAAACGAAACGTTTGATCGATATCGGTGCAAGGGGAGATCTTGCTGGAATGGCTAGGCAGAGCCTCAAAGATAGGCGGGATTCGACTACCTTCCAAATTCTCCATATAGAAGAAAACCGTAATGAAGTTTTTTATGAAAAGGAAGACTTGCCGGAAGCGGAATGGAGTGAAGGTCCTACCGTTGGAAAGGGAGACATTGAAATTCCCGCATCCATCCAAAAACAAAATACTGAGTCTGTAGTCGAAAACAGACCAACACTAGAAACTCCGAAGCAGAATGTTATAAATCAAATACATTCACCTGTCATAAAATTTTCGAAAAAGGATGCATTGTATTCGATTTTAGCATTGAAGGCAAATGTTCGGTTTGATGAAATCTCAGACTCTGAATCTATTGATGATTTGTTAGGTGGAAATTCATCTAAACGAAACCAAACTTTGGCTGATATTGGTGTTGAGTTTAAATCGACATCACTTGAGGGAGGACATGAAAAATCTTTAAAAGATTTAGTAAAACTTTTAGAAGAACAAACTTCCTATAACCAACCAGGACCTTACCTTCGTGCAGCATTTGATGAAAGCATAAAAAAATTCTTTCCAAGTGATTTTGGTAGAAAAGAAATTTTTCAATTCTTAAAAGACGAACGAATGTTAGATGAAGAAGGTGTATTTTTATTTTCCATATATCTTCCTCTTTTCATTCGGTCAGGAGATTCTCTCCGAAATGGAAATTTGAGTTCTATTGGTCTTAAAAATCGGCTTGGTAACACAGCGGAAGTGACAAAGTGGTTAGACCAAGCCGTTGATCAATTCGCAAACTTAAAAAACGTTCAAATTCCTAGAAAAATATCTGCGTCATCCAATTCGGCTGGTTCTATGGTGGATTCATTGGCACTGGAAGCCTTGGAACGGAAATATTTTGGAATTGAAGGCCTTTTTTCAAAATCCATTTCAGATCTCCGCCGACATTTGTTGGATGATGATCCATATTCAGAATACTTGGTTAAAGATTTAAAATCCATTGAAGAAGCTCGGACTCTCGTAGCGGATGATATCCAACCAATCTTTTCTGAAAGTAAAATCGTAATTTTTAAAAACTCAAAACAGTGGGCTAAAAAGTACTTATTTAAGCAGGCTGCAGCATTTTTAAGAAAGGATTCAAAAGAGTTTTCAAAAGAGGATATTGTCTATTTACAAAATCACAATTCAAAAGAACTTTGTGATAATATTGTATATTGGCGTTCGCAGTTTTTAGAAAAAGCTTCTGAGGCGAATTTAAAATCAGATACTGAGTATTTTAAATCTGTTGGTTTAGAGTATACAAAACTTCTGGATTGCCTCGGTTCACAATCAAATCCAAATCCAATATACCTAGCTCCAAACACAACATCAACACCGTACCTCAAAGTAGGATTAGATGGAAATTTTATTTGTGAGGAAAAAATAAACCAAATAGATCCAGAAAAATTTCCAAATGAGCGCCTAACGCTTAGTGGAAGCGATGATTTTGGTTCTTCTTTTGTAGAAAACGAAACTGTTACAAATGAGTTCAAAGAGGTACTCAATACAATTTTAAACTCAGGAGTATCTTTTCGGAACCAAAAGGTTTTGGTAACAGGTGCAGGTCCAGGTTCCATTGCTTGGGAAGTAGTGAAAGCTTTTTTAATGGGCGGGGCAGATGTTGTGTTAACAACGACTTCTTATTCTACGAAACGAGTCAAACAGTTCAAAGAATTGTACCAAATGTACGGTTCTAAAACCTCAAGTTTAGAAATTGTTCCATTTTCGCAAGGTTCTTTCGAGGACATTCGGTCACTTGTAGGTTACTTAAAAGCTAAAAATTGGCACCCAGATTTTTTAATTCCTTTTGCTGCGGTGGGTGAAGAAAATGCGGCTTCAAATTTGGACCAATCTTCGCTAGTTTCTGTTCGAGTAATGCTGATAGGTGTTCAAAAACTAATAGGTGAGTTAGGTGCACAAAGAAAAAATCAGAAAGAATCTAATTCGAAACTCAAAGTAATTTTGCCACTTTCTCCAAACCATGGTATTTTTGGGAAAGATGGACTCTATGCTGAAACGAAACTTGGACTTGAAACATTATACCGAAAAAAATTCTCTGAGGCAAATGAATGGGGCAATTCCGTTCGTATACTGGGTGCAGTGATCGGATGGGTCAGAGGAACAGGACTTATGGGAGCAAACGATTTGTCTGCTCCTCTACTGGAAGCAGAATGCAATATAAAAACATATTCACGATCGGAGATGGGTATGTTACTCACAGGATTTGCAGCCTGGAGTCTACGAAATGAAACATTAGAAGTGGTAAAGGCGGACCTCACCGGTGGACTTGGAAAGGTAAAAAATTTAGTTTTAACACTATCAAAGATCCGTTCCTATCTAAATTCACAAACCAAACAAAACATTGAAATACTAAATCTAAAACAAAAATTGAGTCTGGAAACAGAATCAAAAAAACTAACGAATGTATTACCAAAACATGGGCTAAAATTTCCAGAAGTCCCAACGAATGAAGATCTATCTCGTTACCAAACAAAAAGAACTACGACTCTTAAAGATTTAGTATGTGTCGTTGGTTATGCGGAGGTTGGTCCTTTTGGAGGCTCCATGACCCGCTGGGATCTCGAAAAGTCAGGAACTTTATCGCTAGAGGCTTGTGCCGAACTCGCATGGAGTTTAGGTTTTATCCAATACCAGATGGGGCAAAATGGAAAGGTTTGGACAGATACGAAAACTGGGGAACCAGTATTGGAATGGCAAATCAAAGAGAAGTATGAAGATGAAATTTTAAGAAGTACTGGTATTCGTATCGTTGATCCAAAAACTTCACCGTTTGATCCTACTGAAATATCAGTATATGCAGATGTAGTGCTAGAAGATGATTTAATATTTCCCATTGCTAGTAAAGAAGAAGCCTTAGAATACAAAAAGGCAAATCCAGAAATGACTGAAATTTATTTCAATCCAACTTCAGAAAAGTGGACTATCAAACGAAAGAAAGGTTCGGTCTTAAAAGTAAAAAAATCCTTAGGAATTCAACGACGAATAGCAGGTCAGATCCCTGATGGTTGGAATCCTGAAAGGTTTGGCATTCCTAAAGATCTCATCCACCAAGTGGATCCGATTACAATCTATAACTTGTTCTGTACATGCGAGGCTTACCTCCGGGCAGGTATGGATCCATTTGAATTATTTGACTTCATTCATCCAAGCCAAGCTGGATCAAGTGTGGGTTCCGGTATGGGGGGGATGCAAAAAATCAAACGAATGTTTTTAAACTTTCGACTTGGTGAAGATAGGCAACATGATGCATTGCAAGAATCGTTGATCAATGTTGCTGCAGCATGGGCTATCACCTCTTATGCGGGACTGTATGGCACTGTGATCACACCGGTTGCTGCTTGTGCAACTGGGGGAGTTTCACTTGAGATGGCTCGGGATAATATACTTTCAGGAAAGGCAAAGTTTATGATAGCTGGTGCCTTTGACGATACCCTCGAAGAAAGTATGATTGGTTTTGGGGATATGAACGCAACTGCAAACAGTTTCGAAATGGAAAACCAAGGCATTGAAGCGTCAGAAGTATCGAGGCCTAACGACAGTCGAAGGAATGGGTTTGTGGAAGCGCAAGGCGGAGGTGTTTTACTTTTGGCAAGGGGAGATGTTGCCTTAGAAATGGGGCTTCCCGTCTACGGAATCTTAGGTTTTGCAGGATCGCGGACTGATGGAATTCACACATCCATCCCTGCACCAGGAATTGGTCTTCTTTCTCTTGCTGCTGACTCAAATAATGAAAGTTCGCCGATACAATCTGCTTTGGCTTCCTTTGGATTGTCAGGTGATGACATTGGATTTGCTTACAAACATGACACATCAACGAAAGCAAATGATAAAAATGAAAATAACCTCTTACAAAAGATGATGTTGAAACTAAAAAGAACTCCAGGTAATAACCTTCCTGTAGTTTCGCAAAAATACCTGACAGGACATTCCAAGGGTGGTGCGGCTATGTGGCAGTCTATTGGTGTACTACAAACACTTGAAGAAGGAATTATTTCAGGTAACAGAAATTTGACGGATGTAGATACGGACATGGATCCATATTCTTTCATCACCTTCACTGATGAGGCGATCAAATTTGGGAAGGGGCATTTTAAAGCGGGAATATTAACCTCCCTTGGGTTTGGTCATATAGCAGCCCTTTGTCTCTTTTTACATAGGAACTTCTTTTGGGTTCATTTGACACCGGAAGAAAAAGTAAGTTATGCGAACAAATGTATCGAAAGAGGCCGGTTTGCGATCACACGTTACCATGAAATTCGTTTGGGGAATGGAACTACTTTGTACAAACGTAAAACTCAATCTTTCATACCACAGGAAGAAGAAGAATCTGCCTTATTAGATGCAACATATAGAAAAACTGCCAAGAATGTTACGATCGGTAGCTCAAAATGAAAAGTTCCTACTCGATAGGAATGGATATGGTGTACATTCCAGAATTTGAATCTTACTTAAAAGATCCTGGGACGGCTTTTTTTGACCAAACATTTACCGATTGGGAGAAAAATACTGCTGATTTGAAACAAACAAAACAGCGGGCAACATTTTATTCAGGTAGGTATGCGGCTAAGGAAGCATTTCTAAAAGCTCTGGATGGTCGTTGGTTGCATACCAAACCAACGATTAAATTTAAGTATTCTGAATTGGAGATTCGAAATGATGATTTTGGTAGGCCATATTTCCGTTATTATGGCTCACTTTTAAAAACTATTTCGGATCTACAAATGGAGTCTGTTAAACTATCAATAACTCATGTACATGAGTACGCAGCATCCCAAGTTTTAATTGAATTTTAGGAAAATAAAATGGTTCAGAAAAATGTTATATTAAACAATAATAATAAACTAGATTTAACACATTTTCAAGACATTGAAAAAGTTAGATCTGAACTTAAAAAAAGTGACCCAAATCTAGGATTGAATGTTGCCAAACTATCTTCCGAAAGAAATGGAGTTTTAAAAAAAGTACTAATTGCAAATAGAGGAGAGATCGCAAAACGATTTATCCTCGCCTTACAAGAAGAGGGCATCCAATCAGTTGCGGTGGTTGCAGATGAAGATAGAGGTCAATCTTGGTTTGAATTTGCAAACCAAGTGATCTACATTGGTGAAGCAAGAAACTATGCTAGTATACCTGTGATATGCGCTGCCATTTTAGAATCCGGTGCAAATGCAGTGTATCCCGGTTATGGATTTTTATCCGAAAATTTTTTATTCGTAGAACGCCTTTTGGAAGTAGAGAAATTCTACAATCAACGTATAATTTTTATGGGTCCAAAATCTTCCGTTATGCGAAGAGTGGGTAATAAATTAGATGCGCGCCGATTAGCAGTAGAAAATGGTATTCCACTTTTTTTAGGTTCAAGTTCCATCGAAAGTGTGGAAGAAGCGGAAGTGGAAGCTAAACGCATTGGATTTCCTGTCATCATTAAATTGGATGCTGGTGGTGGTGGAAAAGGTATGTTGGTTGTTCGTTCCGTAGATGAATTACCCCAAGCGATTGAAAGTGCAAAACGGATTGGTCTTAATTCTTATGAGAATGATACCTTCTATCTTGAGAAATATATAGAAACACCTGCACATTTTGAAGTTCAAATTTTTAATGGAGTTGCCATTGGAATTCGGAAATGTGCAGTACAAAGGAGAAACCAGAAAATTATAGAGGAATCTGGAGAATCTTTTTTAGATGATCATGTTCAATTACAATTACTTTCCAATGCAGAAAAGTTTTCTGAAATCTCAGGGTACTCAGATGATTGCGGTGCGGGCACTGTAGAATTTTTATTAGACCGAAACTCAGGTCAATTTGGATTTTTGGAGATGAACACTCGCCTCCAAGTTGAATACACAGTAACAGACCAATCCTTAGGAATAGATTTAGCTAAGTGGCAAATCTTTTTATTCGATGAAAGACTAAACCAAATCCAATACGATACGGTAAAAAGAAAACGGTTTGGAGATAGAAACCATTCTATCCAATGCCGTATTTATGCAGAAGATCCTTTCCAAAACTATTCACCGTCTCCCGGAAAAATCAAAGAGCTGGAATTGCCCACTTTTAATGGGATTCGTTGCGATTTTGGATTCAAATCAGGGGATAAAATTCCCGGAGATTTTGATCCGATGGTTGGGAAATTAATTTCGTACGGTAGTGATCGAAATGAAGCCATACAAAGAATGGAAAGAGCCTTGTGTGAACTTTTCATCCGAGGTATCACCACAAATATTGAGCAGCTTCTAATGATTGTAAGGCACGATTTATTTCGAGCTGGAAATTATGATAATAGACTCCTAGATGACAACAAAGAATTAACAAAATCTAGCACAGATTATCTGGAAGAGGCTATCATTTACGCTTGTTTAGGTGAAACAATACGGTTATCTGGCAAAAATGTTTCAGAAACATTTCGTGAAAGAGATTTAGTAAAAATTGTTTATTCAAATGAAACTATAAATTCACCATATCAATTTAAAGTAACAACCCAAGACAAAATAATTAAATTAACAGTACTTAGAACCGGTCTGGGAGAATTTTTAGTGAGTGGGAATACAATTCTGTCAAAAACGATTCGTATCACACGTTACAGTGCTGATGGGAACCAATTTTTAGCAGAATCAGAAAGTAGATCAATCTCTGTACGAATAGATGTAAAACCTAGTTTTCATTTGATTCGATTTACAAGTAAAATTGATGGGAAATTACATTATGCTAGGATTCAACTCCAGTTTGAATCAGGTAACGCATCAGCGAATGAAGTTGGTTTTTTACGTTCACCATTCCAAGGAACATTTGTAAAAATATTCAATGATCCAAAAACTCTTCATCCTTGGACAATCGGAAGTAAAATTTCAAAGGATGAACCTTTACTCATGATTTCAGCGATGAAGATGGAAACTGTTTTAAAATCACCAATTGATGGGGTAATTGAACATATCGTTGAAGATGGAAATCTAAATAAATTGGTAAGAGGAAAAACAGCGTCAGGACAAATATTGGGTAAAAGTTTTTCTGAAGGTGAAGTGCTTGTACGTGTAACTCCAAGTGAATTCACAAACCCTAATGGTGATCAATTCATTGATGAAAATTCCAGTGAAAATTTAGAGTTTTCCATTCTGAATCATTGGAACTCCATTCCAACTGGAAAAGATACAAATCAAAACTTTAAATTTGAATCTGAATTAAATTCAATCGAATCTCGAAATGAAATTTTGCGGATTTTTTATTCTTGGATATTAGGTTTTGTAAAAGGTGAAAATTCGCATGTTAGAATTAACTATTTATTAGAGCAATTAAATATCGATTCTATATTAAAATCGATAGAAGAGACTAAAAATTGGACTTCTTTTATTAAATTTTTTATAAAATTTAATGTATTACTCAGGAGTTTATTTTCTTCAGACATAGGATCTGTACATTCACATCTTGGTGAAATGCAAAGATCTCTTTTACATTGGGATACTGAAGGTTTTGTTCCTAACAAATCAACTTCGCGGTTATTGACCAAAGTGTTTCACCACTATGGAGTTAAGGCATGGACAACATTTAGGAAAAGACCTGACCAAGGGGAAGCATTTCATTATATAGTGTCTGCCTTTAAAACTCAGAAAGAACAAAGGGAATTGTTTGCAAAAATTTTAGAAAAACTAAGTCTACTTATCCCACAGTCTAAGTCCACAAGTTTAAATTTGCGAGTTCTTTTGTACTTTGAAGAAAGGGAACAAGAACCAAAACTTGAATCCATAATCAGGGTAATCCTTGGAAGAAGGAGAAATTTTAATTTCGATATTCCTGAAGGCATTAAAACCCTTTCACGTCGCCATAATGAAAGTTTTGCTAAATTTAAAAAGAATCCTTGGTCACTTTTTGAACAACCAAAGATTGAAGAGTCGGAGTTCATAAAATCATTGAATGTTTCTGGTTTGAACCTTGGAACGGATTTACCAGAACAAGTGCAAAACTTAATCCAAAAGAAATTGAATTATTGGAAGAACATTGGAGAAATTCGAAGACTCCATTCACCAATGAAGAATCAAATTTTGTTACATATCCAAGGACAGGAAACATCCACCTATCTTTTGTTTGTTGTTATGAATAGTGATTTTTTAGTTCCAATTACGGATTTAGAAGAGAAATTCCATTGTCCAAATTTGGAAAAAGAAGCTATTTTGGGGGCGTCAGTTTTACAAGGTGCAAACAATGCCAAAAAAGCCGATTTTTTACGATTGGAGATGATTTCTTATTCTAATGAAACACCAAAAACTGATGATAAAAATTTAAATAAGGTCATTGAGTATGAAAAATTATACAATAGTGCTCATTCTATTTTAGAATTTTTTTTCCATGCGGCATTCTCTAGTTTAACAATTGATATTGAAAGAAACATAAACAAAAATAGTTACTTTCAAACCTATTCATTTTTCATCAGAGATGGGAAACTTCGAATTGATAACATTGGACAAAATGATATAAAATTTCCTTATTCAGTTGAGACAGACAAAAACGATTCCAAACTATATGAAAAAGGAAAATGGCCTGTAGAAAGGTGGGTCGAAGAAACATTAGATCCAAACAGTTTCAAAGAAATTTTAATACCAGGATTGGATTTTTTAGAAAACGACAGCTCCACTGAAGGCAAACAAATCCAAAAGGTGGGAGCTAAAATTTATTTAGGAAAACTCGCTTGTGGTGATGTTTTATTTTTTCTAAAAGACTCTCGTATAGCTGGTGGTGCAACAGGGGATAAAGAAGGAAAAAAATATTTGAGTGCTGCCTACATTGCCTATAGAAAAGATATACCTCTTTATGTTTGGAATGATGGTGCTGGAGCGAACATAAAAGAAGGTATGGTTGCACTCAATCGTGCATCGGAAGGTTTTTTTATCACTGCACTTCTTACACATAGGGTAAAATCAAAAGAGTTTCGTTCTGCAATTGAATCACATAACGATTCCATAATATCGAAATTTTTGCTTAATTTAGAAACTCTTCCTGATTTGAATTTTAAAAAATATTCGCCAGATGAAAGCCCTAATCAGTGTTATGTTGTCGCAGTTGGAGTTGGGTCTTCCACTGGACTTGATGTTTACGGGTCTTCTCAGGCTTCCATCCAAGTGATTTTAGATGAAGAACAATCTTACCGCGTATTGACTGGTGCCTCTGTCATTGAATCCGTCACGGGGGAATCATTGACAAATTATGAAATTGGTGGTGCACGGGTGATGGGGCATGGAACAGGAACTGTGGACTTTGTTGCCAACGACAAACCCCACTTGATCTCAATCCTTTACAAAATACAATCCATACTATTTAACAAAACCGAAAGTCCTTCTTTATATTCGCTTACAAATCAGAATAGGGATGGATCCAAAAATATTTTTTCAGAAAGAAAAATCCAACAAATTGCGGACTCGGGCGAATACCTTTCCATTAAGGCAAATTATTCAGGTTCGGAATCATTGGTTTCTGGACTTTTTTCAATGGCGGGTAATCCGATCATAGCACTTGGGCCCCGAACTGAATTTGGTTTTCATTCCATCCAAGCATTGATCAAAGCAAAAGAATCAGTAAGGATAGCACAGAAAATAAATTCAGGTTTACTCTTAGTTTATGGTTCAAAATGGTTTCGAAGTTCTTATGCTGAAAATAACCAGTCACTAAGAGTAAGACGAGACTTCCAAAAACAATTGCAAAAGTTTAGTAGGGCACTTATCCATATTGTCAAAGATAAAGAAGGTCTTGCCCTACCAGAATTATCTTCTGTTGGAGATGTATGGATTTGGGTTAAATCAGAGGATTTCGAAGGGAATAAATTTCCATCTTCAAAAATATCTAACCCAGAACATTGTGCAACTATTACGGTGCAATCGGAAGAAGAAGCCTATTTGAAAGCATCTCAAATATTCAATCTTTTGCATGTAAGAGAACTAGAAAATTTTTCGAATCGCCATTCTTATCCACAGATTCCCATTGATTCTTCTGTTGCCTATGATATGGAAAAATTAGTGATTCGTGAAATTTTAGATGATCTTAGTTTCGTTGAATTTTATAAAGACGACCCAGGTAAAAGTTTGGTAACAGGGATTGGTCGTATCGAAGGAAAAACCATTGGTGTCATTGCTGACCAACCAAAAGACGGCGGAGCACCTGATGCCCAAGGAACAGAAAAATTTAGAATATTTATGGAATTTTTAAACAAACACAACATCCCCGTACTGATGTTATCTGATTCACCTGGTTTTGTTCCTGGAACCAAACAAGAACGACTACGCATTCAACAAATAGGTGGTGAGTCTTTGGATGTAAATGTCCTCTCCACAAATCCTATCGTGTCAATTGTTCTCAGACAAAATTATGGCGGACGCCAGATTCATGCTTTTAGCGGGTTTTTACGACCAGCAGTGTCATACCATGCATGGGAGGAAGGAACCCTTGCCGTAATGGGAGCACATTCAGCTTTTGATTTATTCCAAAGTGCTAAAGTGGCTCAGTTACGAAAGGAAAACAAAGAGGAAGAAATTGATTCACTCAGAAAAGACTTTTTAGATTCTTATAAAGAAAAAGCCAAAGCAAAAAATGATGCTTATAGAACAAAGGTTTTGGATGGTGTATTTGGATCAATTACAGATTTACGTTCTATCGTTGTAGATGCATTGAAGATAGCAGAAAATAAACAAAGTTTATGGATGGATGGTCTTAGATACTCATCCAAATGAATTTTTGACACAAAAAAAAATGGATGGGGAATGACTTTTAATGCAAAACAACGATCCTCTCAAGGAAACAAAACTTGAAGAAAGTAACAAACATAAGTAAGTAATAGGTTACTGGCACAATTGTCATCTCAGGCACTGTAAGCAATGTACATCTAATGCGAAGTGCTCTTGTACCATTTTGTATACTACGTTCAATTGAAATGGACACTGCTTGGGTGCGGCTTAATTTAAAAATAATGCCGAATAAAAAACCGAGAGTGATACATACGCAGTTTAAGGTTAAGGAAACAAGGCCATTTAGAAACCGAGGATTGACAATTTTTTGAAATAATATTTCATTTAGTCTTTTGGGTAATTTGAAACCGATATGATAGTGGGGAAGTTGACGGTTAGAATACTGGATAGGGGAATCGACCAACTGAAATGGTTATTTCTACAATAAGAAGAACCAAATTCGACTTTCGTATGAGAAGGGTACAGCGAATATAATCCTACAATCGTGAAGTTCATTCCAAATTAAGCCTCGATTGAATTTTCCACAATTCAGAAGTTTGCAAAATTTGGATTCAAACTTCTCTCAATAATGCGATCCCCGAGTAAGTTCAGATGGCAGGAGTTAGAAAAAGATTCTGTTTTGTTTCCCCGCAGCTTTTCTCTCATCAGAGAAAATAGAACTCTTGTCGTAAATAGTTGAAGAAGAGTAAAAGATAAAAAGATGCATTACAGCTGAAGATCTAGGTTTTTTTATGTTAGGGGGGGAATCCAAAAAGAAAGAGAATGTAATCAATAGAAAAAAAAGAAATTTTTTTGGAATCAATTCCAGAAAAATATTGGTTACGAATTCACTCGGGGTCGGGATTTACAA
This sequence comes from Leptospira bouyouniensis, assembly GCF_004769525.1. Taxonomy (NCBI): domain Bacteria; kingdom Pseudomonadati; phylum Spirochaetota; class Leptospiria; order Leptospirales; family Leptospiraceae; genus Leptospira; species Leptospira bouyouniensis. Next base: position 18,694 of record NZ_RQFT01000010.1, read on the forward strand.
TTTTGTAAAGAGCTTGGTAAAACTTTTCAATGTAACGTTCCACATGATTCGATTTCCATTTTGGATTTTTCATCACTTGGTCTTGTACATTTTTTACAACCGCACGAACAAAGGATGTCCTTAAGGATAGGGTACTGATTTCCAAAACTTCCATGGTTGTTTTTCTCGCAATTAACTCACGTTTAATTGCATTGGAAATGACTTCGATTGCTTCCTCTGTTGTAAGGTGAAGGTTTCGAACAAGTATCCCTGTGGATTCTTGGATGAGTTTTACTTGAATTTCGCTAAGGGGCATAATTAGGTTTGGTTGTTATGATTCCATTCCCCCAAAAATTAATCAATTCTCTTCTGGTGACTCTTTTTAACCATTTAAGAATTTCGTAAGGGTTTTACCAAAAACTAACACCGTAAACGCAAAGAGAGCCACAAAAAATTTGGGGTCCAATGCTTAATATGGTATACTATTTCAAAGTACCAATCCGACCTGAAATTTTGTTTCAATGAAAGGTTGATCTGCTATTATAATGATACATTTAAAAATCTTAAACTTTTTATTTTTAGTTCTATATATCTGAATTTAATTTGGAACCTGAATGATCATTACAACGAAAATTCCAACTGGTTCGTTACAAATTGGTAAGTATTAATTCCATACCGATATTGAATATCATGCAATGCATTTAAAAATAAATCATATGGTTTTTTGTCTTTTGGAATTTCAGTATAGTAATCGATTTTGCTATTATCAGTTACTTGCATTTCAGGAATCAGCACCAATCCTGATTTAGTTTGGATAGGTTGGTTACTAATTGCGAATGCTTTTGATTTGTAAGTTCGTGAATAAGAGTCGGCAACGAGTGCCAAAGAAACTTCGTCGATGCCTTCATAGATAGAAATTCCAATCGTTTCATGATTCCAAACAAATATTAGGTTTTTTGCAGCAGTAATGTAATGAACCGAACTGAATTGGAAGCCTTCTGTTTTGTGATGTGAAGACCAGTTGGTGAATCCAATTTCTTCTGCCATCAATTTAGCCTTTGTTTCATTTGCCAAAACTTCTATCAAGGAGATGGAAATGGGAAGTGAGGCGGAAACACCTGTTGTCGTAATGATATTTTGATCTTGGATATATCTCTTATTTTGTATCCACTTAGTATTTGGAAATGATTTGTTTAAACCTTCTTTAGAATACCAATGCCCAGTTGCTTTTTTGTTTTCCAATAGTCCTGCATGACCTACTGTCCATACACCATCGCAAATTCCTACGATGGTAGCCCCTTTTTGGGATTGGCTTTGTATCCATTGGATAATGGTTTTATTTTCAGAGTTATGGATCGCAGGTACGATCACAATGTCAGAACCTTCTGGATGTATATGATCGAAATCAGAAAAAGAGGTTTTGATTTCCATCGAAAGAGCTGGGAAAAAGTTCATTATACCTTTATTCGGTGCCAAAGCAAAAATCTCTCCAATATTGGCTCGTTTTAAGATTCCATAAGGTATGATGAAATCTGTGAGTTCTGTAAATTGATTTTCCCCGATGACTGTTATCACTGGTTTTTGATGTGACTTTTTGATCAAAATACGTTCTAAATTTTTATTATTAGAAACAAACATTTTTGAAGATGTTGGCTGAGCAAAAAGATTAAAAGTAAAGAAGAGGTAAGAAATGATTTTAAGGTACTTACCCAACGGAATGTTTGTATGTAAGTTTTTTTTGGTATGAGTTGAGATTTGATTCATATTTAAAGTATCTACTGAATTTTGAAAACTGTCGTCCGTTTGGATACAGAAGGAATAAAAATAAACAAAACTTGATTAAAAAAATAGACAATCTACATTTTGTTTCTCCAAATTGAATTATGAAATTGATTCCAATCATGGGAGCAGTGATAGCATTGGTTCTAACGTTTTCGTATCTGATTGAAGACTATGAAAAACGTTTAGGTAACAATAAATCTAGTTTAATTTCGATAGTCAAATTTTCTCCTCCGTCAATTTTGTTTGTCTGTCTGACTATTTTACAGCTTCATATATATGCTGAAATTTCAAACGAAATGAAGTTTATTCCCTTCCTCTATGGAATTCATATCCCTATTATTTTTTTAATTGGTCCGATCAGTTATATTTTTTTTGAAGAGTTGAGTGGGCAAAACTTTTATAAAATACGGTTTTTACATTATTTGCCATTTGTACTGAGCATTTTCTACCTATGTTTTTATAAGTTTAATGATTTTACGATGGCAAATTTAAAAATTCATAATTATGAATTGGAAAATTCCAGTGATTCTATTTTAGTTTTACTTGGGATTGGTGTTCTTTCCATTTTTGTTTATATACTTTCGATTTTAATGCGAGTGGTGCGTTGGAAATTACAATCGAGCGGGAGTATTGAATCTTCCTTTAGACCTTTTATTTTTTTACTCATTTATTCCCTGTTTGTTATGATTTTGTTTGTTCTTGCACAATGGGCATATATGGAATTATTTATACCCGCATGTTTTGGTTTAACTCTCTTACTATTTGTTATCATCTTATTGAAATTGAATGATAAAGGATATTTAAATCGTTTTAAAACGGAATTTTTAGATGCTCGTTATAAAGAAAGTAGGGTGAAAGGCATTGATGTACCGTATGTCTTACAACGATTGGATGGATTGATGAATTTGGAAAGGTTATATTTGAATGATCAATTAACTCTGGTTAATGTAGCAAATCGCTTGGATATCACTTCTCACCAACTTTCCGAAATATTGAATACGAAGTTAGGATCTTCATTTCGAAATTATATAAATCAATTTCGTTTGTTAGAGGCGGCCAAACTGCTTTTGGAACGTCGTGAAATGACAATCATCGCCATTATGTATGCATCAGGTTTCAATTCAAAATCTTCGTTCCATAAGCTCTTTCAGAATCGTTTTGGTTTATCACCTCAAAACTATCGAGAAAAATTTAAAGAAAAAAATATATAAAATTAAAATGATAGTTTGGTTTGCTAAAACTCACATACTTCTATCTGTCTTGTCTTTCGACTAATGGAAGTAAGGGATCCAATCAGTAAGGTAAGAGTTGTATCTATCCAAGTGGATTTAAAGATTACTTTGATAGGTCGATCGTCCTCTGGCAAAAGTTCCTGCCATGCATCAGGATTGGAGATGGAAAAATTTCCGTATAACCAATACCATTCCACTTTTGACGCATGGAAAAAACAATTTTCCTCCACAGAGGATAATACAAATTGTTTTGTTAAAATGCTTTGTGATCCTTTTGAATCAGTTGTTTTGTTTAGATTATTAGTGGTTTCTTTTTTTTGTTTTGCTATCATGAGTTTACGTTCTTCTTCTTTTCGGATCGCTGCTAACTCTTGTTCGGAATACTCTTTATATACAGTTTTTAATATATTTGATTTGAGGATGGTGCGGCTAATCCCTGATTCATCAATGATGATCATTTGATTAGCATCTTGATTTACCACTTTCCCTTTGATTACTCCACCGGATTTGAGTAGAACATTGGTTGCAAAAAGTGCAGAAGCTGATAAAAAATAAATGATGAAAATTATAGATTGGCGTAAATGCAATTTGACCTCGATTTGATTTGTCATATAACCAGATGATTCGCTCAACAATACAAAAATTCATAATTTGGAAAAGCAAAAAAGAATTTTCGATTAAATCGTAAGAATGATTTATTTTCATCAGTTCACTGCTAGGTTCTTAAAAATATCTTGCAATGGATGAATGTTTTAGTAAACAAAGTATGTTAATTAAATGGATGTAGATAAGCACCTGACAATTTTTAGTCGAATTTATAGTTTTGTCAAAATTGTAGCTTTCGTCCTGATATTATTCTTTATTTCTAACTGTTCTCCCTTATACTATTTTTTATTTCAGCCTCCAAGTTCCGAAAAAGAACCGTTTGGTAGCCAAGAGATTTTGGCATTCCTATTGTTACCGAAATCTGTTAGTTATCCTTGGGGAACCTTTACTGACAACGGAGATGGAACTGTGTTATTTGTAGGGAATGCTGGCACCTTTGGCGGGGAAGTGTATCCTGCAACGAACCTAATTTTTGCTAAATGTTCATCTGGACAAACTTGGCAGAGTGGAAGCAATCGTTGTTCTCCAGAGATTCCAAGTGAATTGAATTTTTGTAATTTGAACGATGATTCGTGTAATGATTTTACGACTACCTTTGTCCTGAATGGTACTGGCAATAGCCAAGCGTATGCGTATTGTGACAGTCTCGAGTTGGGTGGTCGTAACAATTGGCGTGTTCCGACGAAAAACGAATTGAAGTTACTGATCGCTTGCACCAATGACAAAACAAATCTTCCATTGGATGGAGCAACTGGGTGCGGTGTCACAGCGTTTCAACACCAGAATGCGGATTTGTTTCCAAACGCTCCTAATTTTTGTTCCTTTTATTGGTCAGCGTCACGTCGCGACATCTCTCTGGCATACTACGTTAATTTTTGTTTAGGAACCACCTTATTTCAAGGTAAAGGGGCTGTGGAAGCGATTCGCTGTGTATCGAATCCTTAAATTAAAAAATTCTTTCCCTTTCAAATTTTGATTTTAAAACAATTTTACTACCTTGTTTGATTTTATTGTAAATGGACCAAAACGATTCATTTGGGACAAGACCATATTTTGAATACTTAGCTTTGATGTGTTTCAAGAGATACATATCATGCCTCTCTCCATTTTTATCAATGATCTTTCCTCTGTGTTCGCATTGGAATAGAAACCGAACTTTGTCATAGGTTGTTTGTGAAATATTGATTTCACCAACAATTCCTGAACTTTCCATACGGGACGCGGTGTTGACGCTACTACCCCAAATGTCATATGCAAATTTGAAACGACCAACGACTCCTGCGATCACAGAACCAGTGTGAATTCCAATTCGCAGTTCCCAATATGGTAAGTTCAGTTCCGTTTTGATATGTTTCATTTGGTCCATAAAAGAACGGATTTCGAGGGCTGCAAGACAGGCATCAATGGGACTTGTGAAATTTGAATCTGGTAGTCCACCTGCACACATATAAGAGTCACCAATGGTTTTTAGTTTTTCCAATTTGTTTCGCGAAATGATTTCATCAAACTGTGTGAAACAGGCATCAAGTTCTGTAATGAGTTCACTGGATTCCATATTTTTTGCCACTTCAGTAAATCCACGAAAATCTGTGAAGAGAATGGTGGCTTCTTCAAAGGATTTTGGTTCACAATACCCGTTGATTTTGATTTCTTCTGCCACAGATTTTGGTAATATGTTTAACAAAAGTTTTTCGGATTCTTCTCCAGCTTGTTCTGCTTCCTTTTTTGCTTGTTCTAGGAGAATATAACTTCGATCTAATTCCTCTGCTAAAGGTCTCGCAAAAACATAAACGAGTAAATAATTGAATAAAACTAAAGGTAATGTAACAAGAGTAATGTGAAATAGACTTTCTCCAAACGCTAACTTTTCTAAAAACTTAGGCATTTGCAAGAGACTGGCAAACAAAATGGAAAAGATACCTAAATTGGCAAGTTTTTGGCTAAAACGAATGGTTCTACCAGGTAATGAAAAAGCTCCTAATTTTAAAACAGCGAATCCTAATAACGTGGTGGGAATAAACAGATAATCAGAGATAGGTGGAAAACTAAAACCATGAGATGGAAAAAAAGCAGTTAATAAAAATAAACCAGAGAGTAAAACAGAACCTAAAGCTACAAGAGATTCTCTTGGTAGTTCTTTCCATCGTTTGAGGATTACCTTTCCTACAATCACAAAAGCAAATAATCCTGCTATACCTAATAGATAAGGAACAACATGGCTTTTGTGGATGATTCCAAAATCATAAAGGTAATAACCTTTGTGCAAATAAGGAGTAATCGAAAGAAAAGAACATAAAATTGATAATAAATCAACAACGAGTATTGATTTAGGTCTATCGCTACCAATTGCTTTTAATACAAATCGAGCCAATATACTAGGAGCTAAGGAAAAAATAAGAAAACTAACTTGTGATATACGCAATAAAATTAAATAATTCAGTTCTAGTTTGGTTGGTATTGATTGTAAATTGTAAAATGCTGTTATAATTAACGAAAATGCGCATAATTGATTGATCTTTGCTTGAGGATTACTTCCTGCGACAATGATCGCCATAAAGATGGCTACGAAAAATGAAATCGTGGGAGGGAGTGCATGTGGAAACCAATTATTGTTTAGATAGGCACTGTGATGGAGTCCTAATGCAACGGTTCCACTTAGTAAAATCAACGAGAACGAAACGACTCCAAATAGAATGTAGAATAATCCATTTCGATCAAAGAGAAGTTCATTTACATCTAAAAAATCCGATCTAAAAATTCCATATGCAATGAGAATGAGTGGGATAAAAATAAAAAATGAACCAGGGTAAACATTATAACCAAGTAACACTGGTGCATTGGAGATTGTCATAAGGAACAAAACGTTGTATCCGATGAAAAGCGATTTATGGATTCTTTTCAAAAGAATTTTCCATTGGAAGGTAAAAAATGGTAAAACTAATGCGAAGTATCCAACGAGAGGTATGATTCCAAATGGTTTTATATAAGCAGTTGCTTTGGGATATCTGCCAAATTGGTAATCAAACCAATCATTATGAAATCCAAGGCCTTGGAAAAGACCAACATAACCAAATATAACGCTGATCCAACACAAATAAGTGTAATAGAGAAATACTTTCTTTTTCGAAAGCGCATAACAGATATAAAAATTAGAAGGTAAAATGAGTAAAATAAATAGATAAAGCCAATTGTTCAAAAAAAGTAAAAGTTCTCTGTTTAGAATCCAGGCTCTAAGTGAAAGTACTAATCCTAAGATTCCGTATCCGAAAAATGAAATTGCGACATTGAAGGAAAGAAGCCTGTCTTCGCCCGATGTATGAAACATCCTCCGAAAGCCGAATGCGCTTAGTAAAAAACCGACGACAAGTGAAATGATTCCTGGAATTCCGTATGGAAGTTGTAACCAAAAGTATGTCCATGCATCATGGATCGTTTCGACGTTGGGTAATGAGTATGTGTATTCCATTTTTGAATGTTTTTTTCACCTAGTAAACCTTTCGTAAATAAATTGCATGAATTGTCTAGCATATTACAACAAATGCCTTTGAACCCAATCAATGATTTCAGATTCTTATTTTTAAGTACTTCACCTTGAAATTTTTGTTTATTATAAACCTTTCGTGAGAGTGAAGGCTGATAGGAAAGAAAAATTGATATGTTTACTTTGCATACAATTAGGATTAAATGACTCGAATGCTCGTTTAACATAGACCTAAAGTATAAAGATAAAATTTTTAGTATCTATAGTTATGAAATTAGATTCTGCAGAAAGATTGATTCAAAACAACACAAAACCTATACCTCAACGTTTCTAGTTTCAAGTAAACAGATTGATTTGAAATTGGATTGAAGTCATTTTTTAATTCTCATACATATATGTGTGAGGTTAACATAGATAAGATTCGATTATGAAAGAGAAACGCTATTGGCAAAATTCCGAACCCTATCATTTAGTGGAAGTCCTCATTGAAGGGAACAATGTGATTTTTAAGGATTGGTTTGATTCTGGCAAAGACCCGAATCGTAATGATTGGTCATTCAAAGAATTTTTATCAGGGAAGGGCAAAGAGGAAATCATTTATCAATTAGGTGACAGGGTATACTTTGAGATATTAGGTGAGGTAAAAAAAATTCAAAGTCGTGAGTGAAAGAACTACGGTTGCCATCTCATCAATGATTTGAGTTGGTTTCCAGTGATGAAATCAGATTTTAATTGAACTCTAAAATCATTCCAATTTATTTCCCTCAAAGATTGATTTCATTGCTAAAAATTTGAATTGCCAAAAGGAAAGGATCATGACACATCATTACCGCTAAGTGGGTAATGATAAAATGGAAAAACGATTAGTTCAATGGGGAGAGATTCTTGACATATTGATTTTGGTTGGGTCTTGCCTTTCCATTGTTGCATGGATTGTAGGTGTTCCATTCTTTTACAAAATAGATGGTCCTGTCATTTCAATTTTCACGCTCATATCTCTATTTGTCATCGTCGCTTTACGTCTGGCAACCAGACACTTTCAGCTTTGGCCTTTTACTGCAAATTTAGCTTTTTTGATGATCGTCGGTGGGGGAAATATTTCCTCTATTTTGATGTTACTTTCTGCACCAGCAGTTCATATCAATCCCAAGTCTTCTCTCGTAATGACTTCTGTATTCACTTCGATAGGGTTTATATTTTTTAGTTTTTATGAAATACTATTGTACCTGCGAAAAACTCCTGAGAGATCTTGGATTTTAGATGATATCCTTATCCACCTAGCGCTTGTTCCTGGAGGGTTAAGTTTGATTGGTCATCTCTTCCAAAATCCAACTTATTTGAGTATGACAATTGATCCTAGGGTAGGAATCTCATTGTTTGAGATGGCATTTATGGGATTACTTGCCTTATCTACTATCTTCTCTAATCCAAATTTATTTTTATGGAAATTTCTGAAGGGAGGACTTGCTAACCAATTGACGTTTCTTGGTTTGTTTATGAATCAATACATAGCGCCTATCATTTATCTTTGGTTGGTAGGTGCCAATTGGCAATCCGAGTCCTTTGGTCCAGAGTTGTTTATCTTTTTGGCAGGGGTAATTGCCACACTTGGATTTTTATTGTTCCAAGCAAAAGTAGATGAATCTAAATCATCTCTAACTTGAAAAAATTTCAAATTTTTTAGTGCAACAAACATCTTAATGATGTTTGTAAAAATATTTCTAAATTTAAACTTTCGTTTATAATATAGAATTGCCAAAACATAGAACAGAGTTATTTTCACCTCTATGCCCGCCAAATTTTTGTCCAAATCGATATGGACCAATATAGTCATCTATGTAACGTTTATCGTTGTTATCCTTACATTTGTATTTAAGTTCAAATATTTATTCACTGGAGAGACCTTAAGTGGCTGGGATACTCCAGGGCATGTAGTACTAGCAAAGGAGTTTGCTATTTTATTCGAAAAAGGATTAGGCATTGGTTGGTCTGATATTTGGTTTGGAGGATTTCCTGTTTTTTATTTTTATCCTCCATTTTACTATTTTTTAGTTTATATCATTCATTTAATTTTTTCTATCTCCATTGAATCTGCTTTTGGTATATCTATATTTTTTACAATTTGTTTACTTGGATTTTCAATTTATACTATTGGAAATCATTTTTTTTGGAAACGGTTCCCATTAAACATTCGTTTGTTGCTTGGTATTTCATCCATTCTGTTCTATTTTAATTATGCAGGGGAAGGATTACAAGGAACGAGCATTGTTGGGATCGTTGAAGGTACTGTTATCTCGAGTTTTACACATGGGCTTTTTTTGTTAGGAATTGTTTATTTGGATCAGTTTCGACTAAAACAAAAACTGAATTCTTTGGTCCTATTTATCGGAACCACTTCTTTAGTGTTTTATTCACATCTACTTAGTTCAATTTTTTATTCTTTCGTATTGTTTACTTATTTCATCATCTATAGAAAATTCTGGCTAAAACATATTAAAGAATTATTTCTATCTTTTGTTTTTGTTTTGATTTTTATTTCACCTGTATTGTTTCATTTTTTCAAATATGCAGAGTATGCAAGTTCAGTGTTCTATGGATATTCATACCCTCCAATCCTTTCGATTCTGAGTAGAGACGTATACGACCAAGCTTTAAAAGCTTCTCAGTTTGGTGAGAATATAACAGTCGCATTCTTAATTGAATTGTTACGTTCAGGTCGTTGGATATATCTATTAATAATAATTTTAATGACATTCCATATGCGAAGTTTACTAAACTTTGTTAGGAGCAGATTTTTAACGACAGTTTTTATGGTATTTTTTTGGTTGTCTTTAGACTATTCGTTTGGATATATCATTCCAAACATCAAAATACATAATTATCGTGCATTTGATTGTTTTTTTATTGTATTTTCGATTCTTATGCCATTGGTGATCGTACATTCTGTGCGGACGCAAAAAAAGTTTTTACCGCTCTTACCAATTTTAATATCAATTGTATTCATTCAATTTTATTTATTTATTCATTTTGATCCTATCAAATACCAAGAATACAAATCACCGATATGGAAGGAGGCTCGGTCTGATGACGAGTTGTACTTGTATGATCGTTTGTTATCAAAGTTGAAAGAATTGCCTAAAGATACGATTATCCAACCAGAAATCATTAAATCAAAATCATTATTTGGTGGTCCTCATTTTTGGATTCCTCTTTTTTATGAAGCTGGTATTAAGAATAACTTGGGTTTGACTGTCGAATCTTCCTATTATTCGACACTTGTATTTAATTGGGAATCATTTGGTTTTTCACATACGTTTCGATGGGGTACAGAAATAGATTTAAGAGAAAATCTGCTTTCCTTAAAAAAGGAGAACGAGGTTGGATACTTTTTGAATTTTTTAACACGATCTGGAGTTAACTATCTAATGGGTTTTTCTCCGGAATTTACAGATTTTATCAAACAATCAAGAGTTCGATTGGAAATTGTAGCAACGGAAGGACCTTTCAAAATTGTAAAAATACTCCAAAAACAAAATAACAATTTCATCAAACCAATTGGTTTGATCCATGCTGAGACTTTAAACCAAAATAAAGAGTTTGGGTATCAGCATTTTTTAAAAACAAGTAATCTGATGCAAATGTATCTTATGAATTTAGGATACCAAACAAAGATCATTCGAATATCTCGAAACAATTTGGATCAATTAGATTTAATATTACCTTCGTTATCATCGTTAATTTTAATCACGGATCAAAATGGATTAGGTGAGATTTCCTGGCTTAAAAATTTGGACCAAAAGGGTATTCCAACCTTTATGTTAGGTGAAACGAGTTTAACAAGAAGTGCCGATACTACTGAGGAAAATTTATCTGTATTTTTGAATCAACTTCCCAAATTTATGAAAGGTGAGGAATTTTTCCAACCTTCGCATACTTTTTTTGAGCAAAAACGATCAACGAATGGCATTGTATTATTAGATGATGCCGCAAAAGAATATTGGATCCCTTACTCAAAGGACAAACAAAAAGAAATGACTGTAACATTACCTGAATTGTCTGGAAAACTTTATTTAGGATTTATGATCGCATCTTTTTTATTGTTTTTGTTAGGATTGGTTCTAACGAAAATTGAATACTTTTCGTTTTCAAAAGCTAAAATGTAATCAATTGAAAGATCCTTGAAGGTTTTTGCCGTATAACCATAGTAATGTTTGTTAATAACGATAGTATTATAATCCATTGCCTTTGGGATGAATTGAAATCCTTGTAAATTACCTTCAAAAAATGCTTTTTGAGTGAAATATGATTTCTGGTCATATGACCAAGCATATAATGGATTGAGTCCAAACAAAAAATGGTAATCGGGAATTTTAAAAGTAAAATAAGGATAATCCGCCCAAGATAAAAAGATTTTTTCTCCTTTTGGGATATTGAATCGAACCCAATCGGTTACAATTTGTCCATATTTCGTTTCTGACGATTTAAATTGTTGGCCCATTTTGTCATAGGCAATTGGTATCTGAATGACAAAAACTAAAAGTGAAATGAATAATTGATAGCGGATGTTTATCTTTAGATTTAGGAAAATAAATACAAAAAACATCAACCAACTGATTTCGAACACACGCAAAGAGGCACTTGCAAAAATTAAATTGGTGATTCCTAAAAATAAAAATACAATACTTGTAGGTTCAAATTTAGAATGTATTCCATTACGAAAACAAAGTAATAAGAGTGGAAACGTAGTTATGAATCCTAAGATTAGAATTTCTTTTGTAGGAGGTAACCATTCGGCAATTGGTTCGATTCCTTTTGGTGGTATTGTTTGCAGAACGAGTTCAATAAAGTAACCTTTAAATTGATAAGGGAATGAAGGGTGAAAAATCATTCCGAGAATCATTCCTGTAGTTACGTAAGAGAGAATCTTAAGATTTTCTTTTTTAGAGTCTAGTAACGAAATGAAAATAGCAGTTAATAATAAATATGGAAATCCACTATAAGTCCATACCGATACAAATGAAATAACTAATATTTTATACACATTTTTAGGATTCCAAAGATGAAGGCAAAGGAAATAGAGGCAAAAAAATAATAAATTCCCTCTACCAAATAACATCCTGCCTGTGAACAATATTGATCCTAAAATAAAAAAGGTAACTAAGAAGTAAGGAGATATGTTTGGTGATTTGGATAGTAGATATCTTTGGATAGTATATAAGAGTGTGGAGATTGATACTAAGATAAATAACTTGATTGAAATTGTTTCTTCAAATGGAAGGAGAACAAATGGGATTTGTAAGATATGGAATAAAAAATGAAAATCCGTAAATTCTTGGAATTGAATAGCTAATTCTGGCCAGGGTAATTTTGAGACGAATCCTTCCTTTAGGTATAACTTTGCAATGGCAAAATGATAAAAAATATCTGCATCGGGAACACCACTAAATCCAAAGAGTAACAAGGCATAGATGGTGATACCAAATAGAAGTGCGTAACGAGTATGGTTCACTGAGTTCTTTTATCAAGTAAAGGAAGTTTCAAATCTTTATTGGTAATACCTTTGGATTGCTTTGATATGCCTTGGAGAGAAACCACCTGTCATAGCTCCAACAGTGATCGGTGAATTGACCCCTCTTGTCATCACTCCATCTTTTGAAAAACTAAAATACTCAAGTTGGAAATTATTGGTTGTGCCACCAGTATCGGATGCTAGATACAAAAATCTTCCACTACCATCCCATTCCAAATGCTTTGGTCCATTCCCGACGCTAAATTTTTGGTCGGTAGGAGTGAGGTTCCCTGATGAAGGGTCTATGGAAAGAATTCGAATATAAAAAGTACCACCTGCTTGGTAAAGGTAAGCCAAATACTTTCCCTCCGGATTGACTGCAAGTGAGGTAGAATTATTGTCAACGGCACCAGTACCCGAAACGCTTGGATCAGGAGAAAAAGGAGAATTGGGAAGTAATCCCAAATTTCCATTTTCATCATATCGAAATCCGTAAATAGGAGTTGTTACGTTCGCTGAAGTCATGTACAATAATCGTTCGTTTTCAACGACACATAAATTATTATGTTGGGTTGGGTTGTCTGCAGGGTCATAAGGTGAGCCACTTGCAAAAACACCTGAATAATCTCCCGTTTTTTTGAATGAGAAAATTCCAAGAGGTAACGTGGATGTTGAAGCCGTAAAAACGATATTGTCTTTGTTACTGACATTCAATGAGACAGGGGAACAACCAACACTAAATGGAAAACTCCCACCATTGTTAATACTGAGGATCCCGGATTCTTTATTCCTAGCCAATTGAAGGATTACGTTTGGATCAGTTGCAGTATTGTTTGAATACGCTCTAAGACCATCAGATGTAAACTTAATGAATGTTGGGTTCCCAAATCCATTTTGGTCTTGCAGAAGGACAAGCGAACGATCAATTCCATACCGGTGTAATGCAATCCGATTGCTACCTGCTCCGGTGATCGTGATGATATCCCGAGAACTAGGCGGGACAGCGACACGGATCGGAGAGCAACCAGGGAATGCCAATGTAGTAGCAGCTCTCACATCACTATCAAATTCACTTGTGAGACCTAAATCAGAATCTACCCGGTAAATGCGAATCCCTGCTTCATACGGAAGGGTAGACTTGGTAACGGCAACAACGAGTCCATCGGGTGCTATTTTTTCGCTCAGCCAATATGCGATGAGTTGGGATAAGGCCGCATTTTTTCCATAGTCATCAGAAAGAGGGTCTGCGGGATTGTTGAGAGCTGGGATTTTACAATTGAAAGAAGTGGAGATGATGAATAAGAAAATAAAAAAACGTTTCAAATGATTCATGGGATGCGCCTTTGTTCGATTGTTCCGAAACATTGAACAATTTGTATTCTTTAATGATGCAATTTCTTGACTACTTTTGAATAGGATGTTCAAAATTCTTCCACTTGTCAATCAAAATTGACTTTGTCGATTTCCCTAGCTACTTCAAGTTATCGAACGGAAAGGATTTCATCCTTTGAAGGAAATTCTGACTGCAGTAAATTTCATGACAAAATAGTTACTTATCGTCTGATATCACTTTAACACAAGTTTAATGAACCATTATCGATGAAATCCGTAGTTCAATAATAGATGGGGAGCGATTTAATATGGGAGATGTTAAAACTGCCTCCCATGGAAGAAATGATGAGATTAGGGCCTTTTGTTAGTTTTCCATCATTTGAGAATTTAAAGTATTCCAATTGGAAATTATTGGTAGTCCCTCCCGTGTCAGAGACAAGGTATAAGAATTTGCCACTACCATCCCATTCTAAATGTTTCGGTGCATTCCCGACGCTGTATTTTTGGTCAGTCGTAGTGATATTGCCCGTGGTTATGTCTATGGATAACAGTCTTAAATAGAAAATACCAGCTAACGAATACATATATGCTATATATTTTCCTTTTGGATCCAAAGCCATACTTGTTGAGTAATTGTCAATGGAAGCAGGGCCAAGCGTTCCTGTATCAGGAGCAAATGGAGAGCTGGGTAGTACACTCATTGTACCATTTTCGTCATAACGGAAACCGTAAATCGGGTATGTGGCATCTCCCGAAGTCATGTACAATAACCTTTCGCTTTCAATCAAACAAAGGTTATTATGCGAAGAAGGATTTGTTCCAGGATCGTAAGGTGACCCACTCGCAAACACCCCTGATTCGGGTCCCGTATTTTTATAAACATCAATGCCAAGAGGGAGATAGGAAGTGGTGGCTGTGAAGACAATGTTATCCCTTGAACTAGTTCTTAAGGAAACAGGAGAACAGCCAACACTAAATGGGTAATTACTACCATTACTTAGATTCAAACTTCCTGAGAGCGTATTGCGAGAATATCTGTTGATCGAATTTGGATTACTAGCTCCATTACTGACATATGCGGTGGCTCCATCCGCTGTAACTGCCATATGCGATGGAATTCCAATACCTGGCTTGTCCTCTATCAAACTCAAATTGTGTTCGTTGCTATAGCGGTGAACCGCAATTCGGTTGGTACTACTACCAGTAAAGGTGATGATATCTCTAGAACCAGGAGGTACTGTCACTCGAATTGGCTGGCATCCTGGGAATGCACTCAAGTTTGAAGGTTTGATCCCAGAGTAATCTATCTCTCCAGTGGGTCCATCTTCCCCAATGCGGTAAATGCGAAATCCAGTTTCGTTGTACGGAGGAATTGATTTGTCACCTAATATGATGAGACTATCAGGTGCTATTTTGTCTCTTAACCAATACCTTACTAGTTCAGATAAAATTAAATTTTTGCCATAATCGTTTGAGAGTGGGTCACGAGGATTATTCAGGGCAGGCATTTTGCACTGGATGGAAAACATTAGCATGATTAGTAGGACCACATTTTGTAAAATGATTCTACTATTCATTTTGTTTATCAATTGTCCGTTCACCATAATCTGTATAACAATTCATTTGTTCAATTTATTGCCTTAATTTCTAAAATAGTTAAAAAAAAATTTATGTCAATTGAATTTGATAATAATGCAAATCTCTTTCGGCAATGTTAAGGTTCAAATCCATTGAACTATTTCTGATTCAATTTGGGTTCGGAATTCCATTTGATTAACACAACGTGTTTAATACGAAACATTATATCCGAATCTATAAAATATACACTATTGAGCACGATTCACCGGATCGTAACTCATCCAATTAGGGTTTCACTTTTTTGTAACATTTGTTCAAAAATACGTTTGAGTCCATACAGAAATAGAAACATGAACATCCAAGCCACAACACCTGTTACCAATCTCTCTCCACCAAATAACCAATGTAAGTCGTGTGGAACTGGAGCCACAAACGAAGATTGCATTTTGACAACATAGACCCAACCTGCATGGATTCCTATGGGTAAATAGAGGGATCGTGTATAAATGAATGAATAGGAAAGTGCATACCCTACTAAAAATAAGCCAATCATTTCAGGAATAAGTAAAAATGGGTCATGAATTGGGCGAATAAAATGAGTGAGCGAAAAGAAAATACTAGTAAGGATTGCCGCTTTTTTTTCTCCCCATTCCTTCACAAACGATTGTAAGAGGTATCCTCGAAAAAAAAGTTCTTCGACAAAAGCGATACAAAAAACTGAAAGCAAAAAGTAAAAACTCAATAACCAATCGGAGAGAAAAAATTCTTTAGGTGACCAAGTTGAAACTCCATAAATCACCTTAGTTCCAACAACCAAACTTAAAGATAACACCCCTGCAATAAAACCTAAAAACAATTCTCTTTTTCTTTGGTAAAATCTTGTTAAACCTAGAGATACAATTGACATCCGATCAATTTTTTTGCGAAACCAAATCAGAGCTAAAAATAAGATAATTGTAGTTGTGCGAGATAAAATTTTGGAATAGGTGAAAGGTTTTAATTCGACGTTCGGATTCTCTGATACCAAATACATTTGGAAAATATATAGGAAATAACTCAGAATAAAACTAACAGTGATTACCAGAAGGAAAAATAAAGTGAATTTTTTTGAGGTTGTCATACGAATCAATCGCTAAGAGGATTCACAATTCGATTTTCGTATACCATTGTTTTTGATTTAGAAGATTTTATTTAGAAAATCTTCAATTCTAGTAGCCTCACAAGCTGAGACTACATCTGAATTCTGTTCAGCCTATAAAAACTAAACTGTTGTTGGTTGATACTAGGAGTAATCCATCAATTGGGAATGAAAATAGATTCCGCTTCATTTTGTGAACCACCACCCGCATTCAAACAAGTTGTCTCACTATAATTGGTTGTAAAACCACCTTCCAAATAATAATTTCGTGTGGTGAATCCTTGGTCTCCTGGGTAAGTACAGCGTCCAGACCTCGTGGGACTATGTACTGCCATCTGAGCATCGCAGTTGTTAGCTGTTGCTGGACCTGTCCCCATGGTATCATAACATAAGTTAAAAGCCCAACCACTGTAAGTTAATTTTGCTGAACTCGATGCAACAACTCCGCTATTTGCTACTTGTAAATTGTAACTATCACCAAAACCACTAATGTGTTTAACCATCACATAAACAGTGCCAGCAGATAGTAACACTCGATTGAATTCAGCCCCTGTCCTTCTTTTTTAAAGAGACATCGGCCAGACATTCAGCCTTGGAAAATTATATTTGGATAAAGGTTTAAAACTTCTTTGAGGAATGTTAAATTTGTTCGAAAAAGAGTCACTGGAAAAGAAAGTCTCGAAAAGAGTGACGAAAGAGAATGAAATTAGACTTACTGCTACAAACTTTTGGAATTTCCGAATTTCGCGGAAACCAGAAAAAAATCGTCGAACATGTATTATGTGGTAATCATACACTTGTTTTAATGCCAACTGGTATGGGTAAGTCGATTTGTTATCAACTTCCGGCTCTCGTGATGGAAGGTACTTGTATTGTCATTTCACCACTCATCGCACTCATGAAAGACCAAGTGGATTCTTTGAGAAAAAAAGGAATCAATGCTACTTATATCAATTCTAGTTTAAGTCGTTCGGAAAGATTGGAACGTTATGCAAAATTAAGTTCCGGTAGTTGGAAAATTGTGTATGTTTCTCCAGAACGATTTCAAAAAAAAGAGTTTTTGGAAGCCATTCAATCGATTCAGATTTCACTCCTTGCCATCGACGAAGCTCATTGTATCAGCCAATGGGGGCATGATTTTCGCCCCGATTATACCAAAATCAAGTGGTTTCGTGAAATCCTGAAGTTTCCAACTACGATTGCTTTGACGGCAACGGCTTCGCTTCGTGTACAGAAAGATATACTGGATCAATTGGGGCTTTCTCAGAATGATATTCTGATTTTTGATGATGGTTTGTTTCGGCCGAATTTACATTTATCGGTAACAGATTGTTTTGATACTGAATCCAAATACAATTTGGTTTTGCAGGAGCTAAGATCGAAACCTGGTGTTTCAATATTGTATTTTAGTTTAATCCAAGATTTAGAAAAATTTAGCAATTGGCTAGATACGAAACAATTTCGTCATTTGGTCTATCATGGGAAACGTTCCAATCAAGATCGAAGTGCGACACTAGCAAAATTTATAAAGTCTGAGGAGGTTGTACTTTTAGCAACTAATGCTTTTGGGATGGGTGTTGACAAACGAAATGTTAGAAATGTTTACCATTTGCAAATCCCTGGAAGCATTGAAGCGTATTACCAAGAAATCGGTAGAGCAGGGCGTGACGGAGAGCCATCGCAATGTAAACTTTATTATACAGAAGATGATTTAGCGATTCAAATGGATTTTATTGATTGGCAAAATCCAGATTTATCGTACTTAAAAAAATTATACCAATTGTTTGTACAAAAAGAAAACGAGCTTTCTGCTTTGGATTATCAAACGATCCAGTCTTATATGACTTATAGAAATAAATCAGACCACCGTGTACAAACAGCAATCAATCATTTGAGTCGTGTAGGAATTGTTTCTGGAGATATTGAACAAGGTACACTACAGATTGAAAATCGATGGGACGATTCACTTTTTTCCAAAGAGGACTTGGAGACCAAAAAAAAAGAAGGTGGCAAACGCCTCTACCAAATGCTTCAGTATACAAAAACCGAAGATTGTAGGAGGAAGTTCATCCACCAATATTTTGATTCACCATTTACTACCTGTGGGAATTGTGATCTTTGTTTAAAAGAGCATGTACCTTCTTATGCAGCTTTTGATTGATTGAATAAAGATTCATTTGGTCGGTAAAAGTATCTCGCTTTTTCTCGAGAAAGAGTTTGGATAGAAGTTGAAACATAAATTTCTTTCGAAATTTCCTTTGGTATCAACCGAAACAAATCTCTAAATTTATTTGTGGGAGGGACATTGAATTCCCAACAGATTTCCTCTTCTATGGCAAGTAGACAATCTATCCATTCGCGATTCTTACCATTTGATTCTTTTTCCAATTCGACTGTTCTCGAAACATCAAAGTATTCTTCTAAAAGTGATTCTACGTATTCCATGATTGACCTCTTCTGGTATTCATCTTAGGCCGGACCTAGGACAAATTGGAAAGTTTGGAAAAAATAATGATAAAAAAAGATAGAATTTTGGTGACTCCTATGCAGAAATTTAAGGAATTTCATTGGGAATGGTAGGTAGATGCAGAGAATTAATAGATTCATTTGGTTAGTTGTTTTTGAATGTTTCCTGGTTGTATCGTGTTCTTCGCAAACGACTCAAGTAACTGACACTCCTACAGAAGCAAAAGAAGTCATTACCAAACGTAATTGGAGTATGACTCCTCAATGTTGTGATCTTAATGCAGAGTTTTTGGGAGTCGTTGTTCTTAGAGAAATTTGTATCAGTGAAACTGAAACAAAATTAAAACTTCACACTAAAGATTGGAAACGGGTTTGCGTTTTAAAAGAAGGGATGGTCTTTCGAGATGACCTGGGAAATCAGTATTCATTTTTAAAATCAGAAGGTGTTGAACTTTGTCCGAAACGAACCAAAATGAAAGACACTCCTTTCTATTTGAGTTTTGAGAGTCTCTCATCAACTGCGACTTCCTTTGATTTGATTGAAGATAAAAATGCGAAACATGCACACAAACCTTGGATATTTGAAACAGTTGACCTAACCCATTGCCAATGGAAATGAATGTCTTAGATTCCAACGGAAACGACCTGAGTTTTAAACATGATTTTATAACACTCGGATAACCTGATTTTACAAACAAATTGCCTAAACATTAGGCACGTTATGCGAAGCATTGGAATCTCATTAGAAAACGCTCTTCCTGAATTATATTTTTTTGTTTTTTTTTCTGCTTAGTTGTCTAAGAACGGGAGATAAAAATGATTCAAAAACTATCGATTCTAATCTTAGCATTCGCTGCTACATCAATTTTTGCGTTGGAAGACATTGAAAAAGTGTTGGTTCAAAAGGCAAATACACCTGAAGAAAAAAAAGTGGTAAAATCCTATCTATTGAAAGTTGCAAAGGAACATAAAGATTTAGCAACAAAATACCGAGGCTTAGCGAAAGCACAAAAAGGTGGTAAGGCAATTTACCAAGATAATCGCAAAGCAGAAATGATCGAATTGGCTGAAAAGTTTGAAGCTGATGCAAAACTATACGAAGAAGAAGCTGGTAAACTTTAAAAAGTTAAATACGTTCCTTCTCAAATGAAGGAACGTAAATTATCCGGTTGTTCGCAAACCACTTGCAATTGCATTCACAGTTACCAATAATTCTTCTAATAAAAACTCGTTTTGATTTTTTCTCCATTCACTAAGTAAATCGATTTGCTTTTCATGTAGAATGCAAAGACCAGGCTCTCTTAATTTAAGAGTTTCAATCAGCGACGGTCTTACTTCTCCAATTTCTTTTCCTCGTAAATTGTAAAGAACATCCATAGTTTTTTTGTATTCTACATCTATTTTGGTAAGGATCTTATTTTTAATTGCGGTATCTTCAACTAACTCAGAGTACATAGTGTATATTTTAGGAGATGCTGAATAAATACCAGTTTCAATATTTTTAATTAAATAATTTAAAAAATGCCATTCGTTGATTTCTTCTTTTAAAATTTGGAACTTTTCTTTCTTATTTTGACTTAAATCATAAAGAACAGAGCCAACACCGTACCAATTTGGCAAATGAAACCGCGATTGACTCCAGCTAAATACCCAAGGGATTGCACGTAAATCATTGAATGTGCGTTTACCTGTTCTTCGAGAAGGTCGCGATCCAATTTTTGAGTTTTCGATTGCATCAATTGGTGTTGCTTGTGAAAAAAAAGTTAAAAAACCTTCTGTATTCAACAAATCTGTATAAGTATCTTTTGTTTGGTGGGACAAGGATTCTAAAATTGGATATGCAGGATGATTCTTTTTTTGATTCCGTTGATGCCGTAATGTAACTTTTGTAGTAGTTGCAAGAAACAATTCTAAGTTATAAATAGCAGTAATTTTATTTGCATACTGTTGACTAATTGACTCGCCTTGTACGGTAACTCGAATTTCTCCATCCAATGTGCCATGAGGAAGGGCATCTAAAAATTTATGTGTTTTTCCGCCTCCTCTTGAAATACTCCCACCACGACCGTGAAAGAATTTAAGTTTAAAATGGTGACGTTTAGCAATTTCAGTTAATTTTATCTCCGTTGCATATAAATTCCATTGGCTTGCAAATATTCCTCCATCTTTATTGGAATCACTATAACCCAACATAATTTGAATGGATTGGTTCACAAAGGAGTTTCTTACGATTTTTTGTTTCAGATATGCTTCTAATATGTCTGGAGATCTTTCTAAGTCCTCTATCGTTTCAAATAGTGGAACCACTTGGAAAGGTGAAAGGAAACCTTTGTCTTCATTATATTCTAATAAATTCGTCTCTTTTAAGAATAAATAAACAAGCAGTAAGTCTGAAAGACTTTGGGTCATACTTACGATAAAACTACCAATACCACTTGTTCCAAATTCGGAGATAAATTGTTTGATGGATCTGAAAGTTGATAGAATGTTTGATGCCTCTTTTCCAGGATCTGAATCTTGTAAGAGGAAAGGTCTTTGTGTTTTAAGTTCATCTAAAATCCATTGTATTTTTTTTTCTTCAGTCCACTCACGATAGTTCCATTCTTCCTTCCCGGAAGTTTTCAAAATTTGTTCAATGGCAATTGCGTGATACACGGAGTTTTGACGAATATCTGTCTTGGCCAAATGAAACCCTATCGAAACAGCAAGTCTTTCCATAGGAAAAACATAATGCTTTGCAATTTTTTTAGCTCCAATCGCAATCAGTGATTCTCGTAAAAATAATAAATGTTCTGAATATTCCTGAATTGATATTTGATTATCGATTTTTTCGATTAGAAAACTACAATATTGTCTCCAAGGTTCATTTGGATTTCGATTTTTAACTTCTGGCGAAATTGATTTATGCTCTTCATGCCATAATTCTAATCGATCTAAAAATTCTATAGGCGGCGATTGGATGCGATCAGATAGAGATAAAAATTTTGTAAGTTCAATGCATTTGTTTTTGTGAATTTCTCTAGCATATTGACTAAATAAAGTTAATGTTTCATTTGTGATTTCATTTGTAACAAAAGGATGACCGTCACGATCACCTCCAATCCAGTTTCCAAATCGAATAGTTGGTATTAATTTGGGATCAGATACATCATCAAGGTGTCCACCTGATTGTTCCCACGCATGGAAAAATCTTTGGTCTAACTCATGTAAGACGTTTGGGAATACATTCCTTAGGTAGTATTCGATATTTCTTCTTTCACTTCTGATGTCGGGTTTATGAAGTAAAATTTCTCCTGTTCGCCAAAGTCTTTCGAGTTGGACTTTGATTTCCTCCCGAATGGTATTTTGTTCTAGATCTGTCCAAATTTTATTCTCTTTTTTAACAAGGAGTAAATATAAGTCTCGGTGGATTTCTAATACACTGGCACGTTTAGCTTCCGTTGGATGGGCGGTTAGAACTGGTTCACATATAATTTCTTTTAAAATAGGTAGTATCTCTTTGTGAGTGAATCCGTATTCTTTTGCTTTGGATAAAGATTGACCCCAAAGTCCAGATAGCGCTGTGAAGCCATCTTCTTTTTCCTGTTTTCTTCTGAATTGTGCAGCGGCATTTTCTTCCACCATATTGAGAAGTTGGAAACAAAGGCTAATGAGCTCGCTTATTTTTTTTGTTTGTTCTTTTTGTTTTTTGTTAGGTGAAATACTTAGATCGAAAGGTAAAAAGGGGATTAAATCTTTTTGTCCTATTTCTTCCAATACTTCTTTTAAACAATCTAGTAAATATATATAGTCGATCTGAATTTTTTGATCCACGGAATGTTTGGGTCTCCTAACCTTCGAGTGAATCAAAAAATAGATAGATTTCAAATCAATATCTTTTTGACCAAGCGGAACACCAACCGTGATTCGAAACAAGGCCCTTTGATAGGATATTACATTTCCCCCATCCCTCATTGATTTTGGTAAATTGAGAGCATGTAGCACAAAATTGGTTTTTTGCTTCGGGTAATTTTCGATCTGGATACAAATTGTAATCCGTCTTAATTGCATCCTGATGAAAACCTAATGCTTGTGCAGTGGGTTCATTTTCTGAAACAGGTGTTTCTCCTTCAGGAATGGGAATTGTTTTGGGTACAGGTTTTGATTCTTTTCCTGAAATGGCACTCTCTCCCCCGAATAGGGAGAGAGTGGATACAAGCACAATCAATTGATTTAAGAATTGTTTGCGACTGAATCGATTCATATTTTACTTAACGTCAAACCGATCAAGCATCATCACTTTGTTCCAAGCAGAAACAAAATCCTTTACAAACTTTTCTTTTGCATCATCGGAAGCGTACACTTCTGCGACTGCCCGAAGTTCAGAGTGAGATCCAAAGATCAAATCAACCGATGTTGCAGTCCATCGTTTAGTCCCTGTTTTACGATCTAGTCCTTCATATAAACCTTCTGTTTGTTCTGATTTCTGCCATTTTGTAGACATATCAAGGAGGTTCACAAAAAAGTCGTTCGATAAGACACCAGGTTTTGTTGTGAGAATCCCGTGTTTGGATTTTGCTGAATTGGCATCCAAGGAACGCATTCCTCCAAGCAACACTGTCATTTCTGGGATTGAAAGTGACAACATATTGGCTCTGTCAACTAACATCTCAGTAGGTGACATCAAGTTCCCTTCGCCATAATAGTTACGAAAAGCATCTGCTTTTGGTTCTAAAACAGAAAAGGAATACTCATCTGTTTGTTCGATTGTAGCATCTGTTCGACCTGGAGTAAATGGAACAGTTACCTTAACTCCAGCTTTTTTCGCAGCTTCTTCAATTGCAGCATTACCAGCTAGAACGATGAGGTCAGCAAGTGAAATTTTACTTCCTGATTTGTTAAACTCATCTTGGATTTGTTCTAGTTTTTTTAGAACTTTTGTTAATTCCTCTGGGTCATTCACTGCCCAATTTTTTTGGGGAGACAACCTGATTCTTGCGCCATTCGCACCACCACGCATGTCAGTGCTTCTAAAACTTGATGCTGATGCCCATGCTGTTCTTACTAGTTGTGGAATACTCAGACCAGATTTTAAGATTTTTCCTTTCAAACTTTCGATTTCTTTCGCACCAACTAACTTATGGTTAACGGCCGGCACTGGGTCTTGCCAAATCAATGGTTCTTTTGGTAAATCTTTTCCTATATAACGAGTCAGAGGTCCCATATCTCTGTGTGTTAATTTGAACCATGCTTTTGCAAATGCGAGTTCAAACTCTTTTGGATTTTCTTGGAAACGTTTAGCGATCACTTTATAACTTGGATCAAATTTTAAAGCCAAATCCGTAGTGAACATGATAGGAGCATGTCTTAAAGATTTGTCATGAGCATCTGGAACCATATTTGCGCCAGCTCCGTCTTTCGGAATCCATTGGATCGCACCTGCTGGACTTTTTGTTTGTACCCATTCAAAACCAAAAAGATTGTTTAGATATTGGGTGGTCCATTTTGTTGGGTTGGCAGTCCAAGCCCCTTCCAAACCACTTGTGATAGTATCTTCTGCGTTCCCTTTTTTATAATTATTCTTCCAACCAAACCCTTGTTCTTCGAGTCCAGCTGCAGCAGGTTCTTTTCCTACGTGTTTTGATGGGTCTGCTTTTCCGTGCGCTTTTCCAAAGGTGTGACCACCTGCGATGAGTGCCACGGTTTCTTCATCGTTCATTGCCATTCGGCCAAATGTTTCTCTTATGTCTTTAGCGGCTGCTAGTGGGTCCGGGTTACCATTCGGGCCTTCTGGGTTCACATAAATTAATCCCATTTGAACGGCAGCGAGTGGGTTTTTTAATTCCCGATTGCCTTTGTATCGTTCATCTTCTAAGAATTTTTTTTCAGGCCCCCAATACACGAGGTCTGCTTCCCAATCATCTGTTCGGCCACCTGCAAAACCATAGGTTTTAAATCCCATGGATTCCAATGCAACGTTTCCAGTTAATACCATGAGGTCGGCCCATGAAATTTTTTTGCCGTATTTCTTTTTGATCGGCCATAAAAGTCGTCTTGCTTTATCGAGGTTGGCGTTATCAGGCCAGCTGTTCAATGGTTCAAAACGTTGTTGCCCACCGCCAGCACCACCACGTCCATCCGATATACGATAGGTTCCCGCACTATGCCAAGCCATCCGAATGAAAAAAGGACCATAATGACCGTAATCAGAAGGCCACCAATCTTGTGATGTTTTCATCAAAACCTTAATTTCTTCTTTAAGGGCTTGTAAGTCCAATTCCTTAAATTCCTTTGCATAGTTGAATTGCCTTCCCAGTGGATTGGATTCAGATCCATGTTGGCGGAGTGGCGCCAAATCCAAGCGTTCTGGCCACCAAAACTGGTTCGGTACATTTTTGCGGTCTAACCCCGGTGTCTCTTTTGTGTCAGCGGCACCAATCGGGCCGAGGACCAACACAAGGAGAGCGATTGTGAAACGTCTGAAATTTCTCATACTGACCTTCTTTTCTAGATTTAGTATAGATTTAGATTTAATCTAATTGGGAGGGCAAGCAAAAAATTTTAGATTTAATCTAAATTTATACCGGAACTGAACCTTTTTTATTGTTTTGTCAACTGGAATGGATTTTTTTTCTGAATCAGATTCTCCATTCATCGGAGAAGGATTCAGGTCAAAGGGTCAATTTTTCCTTCCATAACGTGGCAGTTTGGAAAAGGGTTTCTTTCCTTTCTTTTTGCAGTCGGTGTAAATTTCCAACGAGGACAGAAGTCCTTGGGTTTTTTGAGAAAAAAGCCTCATGGGTTGCAACAAAAGACCAATAGAGTCCATCAACTGCCTGTTCCCATTCCCCTTTGGGAAAGGAACCCATCTTTTGATAATAGTTTGATCCGCAGATATATGGTTTGGTGGCAAAAATGCCTCCATCGCTAAAAAGTGCCATACCATATACATTGGGACCCATGACCCAATCCGAAGAATCAATGAACATTTCCATAAACCACTGATAGGCCTCTTTTGGATCAACCTCAAATAAAACCATTAGCGATCCAACAACCATCAGACGTTCAATGTGATGGGCATATCCATAATGATTACATTTTAATATGACAAAATCAAGTGGAGGAATGCCTGTTGTTCCATCATACCAATGTTTGGTGAGTTTTCTCTTGTGTGAAAAATAGTTTTTTGATTCTTGGAGCTCTCCAAAATTTTGATATATCCCTCTAATAAATTCACGCCAACCTAAAATTTGGCGGATAAATCCTTCAAGTGATTCTATTGGGATTCTATATTTGTTCGAATACTCCAAAGTAGATTCGATGACTTCCTTTGGTGTTAGCAAACCAACATTTAAAAATGGAGTTAAAACAGAATGTTGCAGAAAAGGATATTCTTGTGAAAAAGCATCTTCATAAGGTCCAAAAAGATCCAATCGTTCTTCTAAAAATTGATTTAGCCACTGTTTGGCGCTATTTCGATCTGTCGGCAACCAGAAATTTTCAGTGTTACCCGGATGATTTGGAAAATGTTTCTCAACAATTGAGAATACTTCTTTTTCAAAAGCAGTAAAATTCACTTTGGGTAAATCCTTTACAGAATACCCTTTCGGCAATTTTTTGCGATTATTTGTATCATAACTCCATTTCCCACCTATTGGTTCTTTGTTTTTGTCCAAAAGGATATTAAAAGTTCTTCTTTGGAATTCATAAAAAGTTTTCATAAATGGTTTTTTATGTTTAAGCAAATAATCAGAAAAATCTTTGCGTGAAGTCAAAAACATTGGGGATTTATGCTCAATCCAAATGGTTCCTGTTTGTTTGAATAATCGTTTGATTTTTGTTTCGAAAAATCGATCTTCTATTTCAAAAGTATGAAACTCTTCGATTTTTTTGTTTCTGATAAAATTTGATAATTGTATTTCATAGGATTCTGAATTGGGATCAAAGGCTTCGTAATGCACCAAAAATCCAAGGGATGTTAATTCTTTTGTATAAGCACGCATTGCCAGAAAGAAAAACAAAATTTTTTGTTTGTGAAAGCGATAGTAAGTACATAACTCTTTGTCTTCTCTGATGAAAACTATATAGTCTGATCGTTTTTCCTTGGGGATAATAGAGCTTAGATCAAACAGTTGGTTTCCGAGGATGAGAAGGGCTTTTTTCATTTGGTGCTTAGTTTTTAGACAAGTAAAGTGATTTGAATTGGATCTGATTTCTATGGAAAAGTTCTGTTCTATTTGGAAAAATCGAGTATAGTAAGATTGTGAATCTTCAAATATTGATAGGGAAAAAAACATACCGATTCCAAGACATTAAGGAAGTGTTGGCAAAGGCTAGTCCACTACGATCGGGAGATGTGTTGTCTGGTGTTGCCGCGATAAACCAAGAAGAACGGATAGCCGCACAGATGGTGTTAGCTGATATTTATTTATCAGATTTTTTAAATTTTGAACTCATTCCATCAAATATTGATGAAGTGACTCGCCTCATTCAGGAATCACATGACTCGGTTTCATTCAAAAAGATTTCTCATTTAACTGTAGGTGGGTTTCGAGACTTTTTACTTTCGGAAACAACAGATGAAAAGGTTTTGGAATCGATTCGAATGGCACTTACGCCGGAAATGGTTGCTGCAGTTTCCAAACTCATGTCCAACCAGGATTTGATTCTTGTTAGTCAAAAAATAAATATTATCACAAAGTTTAGAAATACGATAGGATTACCAGGGCGATTGTCTGTTCGATTGCAACCAAACCATCCCACTGATGAATTAAAAGGGATTGCTGCAAGTATCCTAGATGGATTATTATTGGGTAGCGGAGATGCTGTCATTGGCATCAACCCTGCCACAGACCATATCCCAACTTGTATAACCTTACTTGAAATGTTGGATACAATCATCCAAAAATATTCCATACCTACACAATCGTGTATATTAACTCATGTTACAACATCGATGCAAGTAATACAAAAAGGTGCTCCGCTAGATTTGGTTTTTCAATCCATTGGTGGGACGGAAGAATTAAATAAAAGTTTTGGTATCAACCTTTCTATGTTAGAAGAAGCAAGAGAGATGGCACTTTCTTTAAAAAGGGGAACAGTTGGAAATAATGTAATGTATTTTGAAACAGGCCAAGGAAGTGCTTTGTCCGCAGGTGCTCATCATGGAGTTGACCAACAAACATTAGAAGTACGAGCATATGCTGTTGCTAGAAAATTTTCGCCATTACTTGTGAATACTGTCGTTGGATTCATTGGTCCCGAATATTTATACAATGGTAAACAAATCATTCGTGCTGGTTTGGAGGATCATTTTTGTGGTAAACTGATGGGCTTACCTATGGGAGTTGATATTTGTTATACGAATCATGCGGATGCGGACCAGGATGATATGGATACATTACTCACTTTACTTGGGGTTGCGGGATGTAATTTTATTATGGGAATTCCAGGTGCTGATGATGTGATGTTATCTTACCAAAGTACATCTTTTCATGATGCATTATATTTAAGACAAGTTTTAGGACTCAAACCAACACCGGAATTTGAAAAATGGTTAGTTGACAATGGAATTTTTTCAAAGGACCAAAATTTTTTACCAATTGAAAATCAAATGGTATCCTTATTTGAAAATGGAATGAGGTTTTAACTAATATGTCAAGTTTGGAGCAATGGAAACAATTCACTCAGGCAAGGATTGGTTTGAACCGGTCAGGTGGTTCCATTTCCACCAAAGAAATGTTAAAGTTTCGATTAGACCATGCCAAGGCAAAAGATGCGGTTCTTCTTGAGCCGAATTGGGAGTTGATCCAAGAACAAACGAATGAACTTACGCAAAAATACGGAATTCAAAATCTATTTCTAAAAAGTAAAGTTTCCTCCAAACAAGAATATTTATTAAGGCCTGATTTGGGGCGAAGACTTTTCGAAGATTCAAAATTAAACTTGGAACCATTTTCTGATCGATATGATTTGAGCATCGTATGTATTGATGGTTTGTCAGCCAAAGCAATAGACGAAAACTTAGTTCCCTTTTTAGAACTTTTGTTTGCAGAGATTCAAAAAACAAAATTGTCTTTAGCTCCATTAGTATTTGCAAAATGGGGGAGAGTTGCTCTCGGAGATGAAATTGCCGAAATATTACATGCAAAAATTTGTCTTGTAATCATTGGTGAAAGACCAGGGCTCAGTGCCGCCGATAGTTTGGGCATCTATTTGACCTACGAACCTAAATTAGGGAATACCGATGAAAGCAGAAATTGTATCTCAAATGTGAGGCCTCTTGGACTTCCATTACCACTGGCAGTGAAAAAAACAATGTATTTAATTAACGAATGTTTGGCTCAGAAAAAATCTGGTGTACTCTTAAAAGACCAAATGCCTAGCGAAAATAATTACTTATCTCAGGAAAAATTAATCCTTGGAAACGCAGATAATTAAAAATTGAAGATGATACCAGCTAAGTTTTCATTTGAAAACATACACAAATTGTAAACACTGAATTGACAAAGGATGGGCATCTAGTTTTCTGAAATCATTCCGGGAGGAATGAGGTGCAATTCCTCAACTGACGGTGCAACCGTAAATTTCATTCCTAATCCATAGGATTGAAAAAGTCGGATCTTCCCACAAATGATTCGCCCGTACACGATCATTCGTTCTTTCATAGAAAGGGTCCCGGACAATTTAGCCGGATCACCTTTTTCAATAATAATGTGATTCAAGTATATAAGGAGTCACACAGTGAAAGATATATTAAATTCGCATAATGCACAAAATCCTAAAGAAATCGAAACTTCCAATAGAAAACATGAAGAAAAAATTTGTCCCAACTGCTTACGAATATTCGAATGTAAGGTTGGTTCTATCCAACTCTGTCAATGTACAAAAGTACAATTGACAAAAGCTGAGTCTGAATATTTGGCAAGTCAATTTAATGACTGTTTGTGTTTCCAATGTATGGAAGCATTGGCATTCGAGTATAGAATTAACAACTCTTACAAGCTGATTAATTGGAACTTTTAGAACTTTATTATTCTTCCATAAATTTCATAAAATTAGCAGAAGATTTAAGTTTTTCCATAAGGACTTTTAAAATTGTCACTAAATCTTTTTCTTTGTGTTCAAAAAAACGAATGATTTGTAAAATTTCCCAAACTTCTTTTCCAACTTCTAAAGTTTTTTTAACCATTGGTGGTGGATTATTCAGATAAAGATTTGCTCCAGCTGAATTGACCTTTTCAATCATAACCGCCAAATTTGTTGGGATTTTTGAAATATCAGTGACATATTTCCAGTTATAACTAAGACCCGTTAGGAGAGGATTGTCTAATCCATTAAATTCAGTTCTTGGATCATTTTTATAAATAACAATAGGTTTTCCAACTGCAAATGAAATACCGGTTTCGGAAATAGAACCATCGTCAGCTGGTCGACCATTCATATTAAAAACAGTGGCATTACATCGTTCAACAACTTGGTAAACATCCATTGCAAAAACCGCTTTTTGTACAAAAATCATAATATCTCTAAATATTTCACCAGAGATGATTGGGGTATTTACAAGGGCCATTACTTTGGCTACTTCAATCCCATCCCTCTGTGGAAGGTAAGTTTTATACCCAGCATTTTCTAGTGTTGTTGCAATACTTGCCATTGTGCTTAGTTCTTCTGGGCTAAACATTGGTCCTGAACAATAAATAATTTCGCTCATCATTTCCTCTTATTCACATGGATGATATTGACGAGAATTTGAATCAGACCAAAATTTGTTCATCTCAAATTTTGTTTGAATTTCAAAAAAGTTAGATGTTTGGTGGATTATAGGTCAACAACTACAAGTGTTATGTCATCATCAGGGACTGATTTTCCACAAAATGTTTTGACTTGTTCTAAAAGACCGTCAGCAAAGAGATCCGTTGAAAGATTTCTACCATTTTCAATGATATAATTGCTTAGCCGTTCATCTCCAAACATTTCTCCATCAAGATTCCTTGCTTCAGAAATTCCATCTGTGTATAAAATGACCCTGTCACCTTCAGCAAACGGCAAATCCAGAATTTCGTCTGGGATTTCCGGAAAACAACCAAGGATCCTTCCTTTTGGTCTTACAAGCTCCACTTTGTTTGTTTTCCTTCTATAAAAGGCAACAGGAGGGTGTCCAGCACTTGCATATAAAATTCTTTGGTATTCTAAATCAAAAAATAAATAACATGCAGTTACAAATTGTTTGTGAATTGAATCTAAAAGTAATTTGTTAATTCTTTTTAATACTTCGTTAGGTTTTTTAGAAACATGTTTTTGTAAATTAAATGCCATCTTGAACATTGCAGCAACTATCGCTGCGGGGATTCCGTGTCCCGATACATCTGCAATCACAACACCTAAACTATATTCGTCAGGTGTATGAAAGTCATAATAATCTCCACCAATGGCTGTCATCGGGTTGTATCTTGAAACAATTGTAGCTTTTCCCCCTGTTGGTGGATTTAAAGGAAGGGATGAATCTTGGATTTTTTTTGCAAGTTTAAGTTCAGCTTTTATGCTTAGATAATCTTCTTTTTCTTCAACTGCAGATTTCAAAAGGATGAGTGTGTTCACTCTAGCAAGAAGTTCCCTTTTATCAAAAGGTTTTCCTAAATAATCATTTGCCCCTGTTTCCAGTCCCGTTAGTACATCCTCAATTCTATTTTTCGCCGTTAACATTAATATTGGCATTTCATAAATGGAATAGGATTCTCTTAATATTTTACAAACTTGATAGCCACTCATTTTTGGCATCATGATATCTAATAAAACTAAGTCTGGTTTTATCTCATGTGCTACAGCAATTGCCGTCGGTCCATCTAACACTGGAACGACATTGAATCCGGATCCACTGAGTTGAATTTTTAGAACTTCTAAATTGATTGGATCATCATCAACTGCAAGAATTGTGAGGTTTCGATTCAAATCTTTCGAAAGATTGATACTAGAATCAACTCTTTCAATATAAGCTTGTTCAACAATAAAGTTACCTCTAAGGTCTTCAGTTGACATCCAAATATGTTTTCCTTCTGGATTTGGGTTTTGAATTTGTTGGAATTCTCTTTGTCCATTAGCAATTGGTAAAGTGAACTTAAAAATGGATCCTTTTCCTAATTCAGATTCAACGGATAATGTTCCAGTATGAAGTTCTACTAAATTTTTAGTGATAGAAAGTCCAAGTCCAACACCTCCAAAATTTCGCGAAATACTAGCATCTGCTTGTTCAAAGGGCGAAAATATTTTGGATTGGTCTTTTTCAGAAATTCCAATGCCGGTATCTGAAATGGAGATTTCTAAATAATCCATAAAACCATTGTTTATTGGTCGTACAGTGACTCGAATAACTCCAATTTCAGTGAATTTGATTGCGTTTCCGATTAAATTAAATAATATTTGTTGGATTCTACTTTCATCACCAAATACTAAGGCGGTATTGTCTGGAATTTCGCTTATTAATGTCAGACCTTTTTCTTTTGCGTTTCGATCTAATAGACTGAAAACTGTTTCAACCGAAGGTTGGATGGCAAGTGTGATTGGGAAAAGTGTGAATCTTCGATTTTTCATCATCGAAAAATCAAGTAAGTCATTAACCAAATTCGAAAGTCTTTTAGCTGAAGATGTAATTAAACCTAAATTTTTTGCGACTGCTTGATTCAGAACTCCCATTGTTCCTTCAAGTAATGATTCTGAAATACCAATAATTCCATTTAAAGGTGTTCGGAGTTCATGGGATGTATTCGATAAAAATTCATCTTTCATCTTATCCAATGAAACTAACTCTTCGTTTTTCTTTTCTAATTCACTTTTTAGTTGGTTTGTTATTTCATAGAGTTTTGCAAAACGTATGGATAATGCAAAAGACAAACTTAAAGTGTAAAATAAAAATCCTTCAGAGAGAGAACGATCTAAAATGGAAACATGAATTTGTAGGTAACTTAAGACAGAGAAAAAAACGGTGATACCTAAGCCAATTTGTCCGATTAAGATAATCATTGCGCCTGGTTCTCTATTGCGAACAGATTTAATATTAAAGCCGAATATGAAAAAAAGTTCTAATAAGGAAAGAATATCATTAATATTCAAAGTATACTTAGCATATAACTTCATCACCATTGGATGGAATGTAAAGAAGGATACGATTGCTATACTAAAATGAATCCACAGTATAACTTTAATCCACTTAGATGGTTTTTCTCCTGCGAAATCAAAAAAGAAAAGTACCCCAAAGATACCCATCAAGTTTAAAGCTGGATGGAATATATAGTGATTGAACCAGAAATTATCCCAAACAAAATATGGAAGTGATAGGTTCCCAAAGGTTGCAAATCCAGCAAGGATTGCAAAAAAGAAATACATTAAATAGGCACGTTCTCTACGACTTCTTAACCAAAGGATCAAACAATACACGGCGGAATAAAGAAACGCAAAACAGATTGCGGAATTCCACATGATGTATTTGTAGAATTTTTCTTGGATAAGGTTTGTTTCTCCCAAATAAAATTCTGAATTAACAAATCCACCCCAGCCAACATCGTCGGCCACTCGGACGACAATTGTATTTTCTCCATCAAAGTTGATAAGTTCTTTGGGGACAGAATACACATTGATACGGCTACTTTTTTTGATGAGTTCGCCTTTTTCGGAAATTAAACCAGTTCTGCCGACAAGAGCTCCATTGATATAAATTTCGTTCGCATCAGCAATGATGGGTGTGAGGATACTTATATTTTTATTTTTAAAATCATTGGAAACTTGGAACTTATGTCTGTACCACCCAATTTGAAAACCTGACAATCCCGAGTTATTCCACTGTGCAGGGACTGAAAGTTCGCGCCAGTCGGAGTCTGGAAATTCTTTGTTTGCCTGTAAAAGGTCGTCTTTCGAAGAAAATTTCCAAGGACCTGATAATTTGACAAGCTCAGAAGGATTGTTTAATGGAAAGGATAATTGGTCTGGGCTCGCAATGATTGGTTGTAAATTTAGAAATACAACATAAATCGCAAATAAATACCGAAATTTCATTACAAAACCAATGAGAAAAACTAAGATTTTACATCATTGGTCTGTATGGTTGATTTTATCCAAGAACAAAAGGGTCTGATTTCAAGGAAAACAAGGGGGGATTCATACTTTTTAAAAACGAACATCAAACATTGCTTAGAGAATTTTAGGTTGTCAAAATGCTTAAAAATATAACAAATATTAGCGATCTTTGTCTGAGTATGTATAAATTGTTTTCGTATAACGGATACTAGATTTTGCATTTACAATTTTTTTGAAAATGTTTTGTTTGGTTCAATATACGTTAAGTTAAAAGGTTGTTTAATGAAAATTAATAAAATAATTCCGTCCATAATTTTGATCTGTCTTGCAATTGGTTGTAAATCAATGCCTTCCCAAAATCCAGCAGCAAAAGACAGCTCTGTTTTAGCAGTAGAGATGCGAGTCAAACAATTTTTGGGAAGTCAAATTGCCTCCAGAGTGTATGTTGTTCGTATTGATAAAAAAGTAAATCCTAGCCAATCTCTTATCGTCAAAACTCCAACGATTGCCTCCAATTGGTCTGACCGCGGAGTTGTTTATTATCTAAATGTTGAGCCAGGTGAGTATGCGGTTGT
Organism: Leptospira bouyouniensis; assembly: GCF_004769525.1. NCBI lineage: Bacteria > Pseudomonadati > Spirochaetota > Leptospiria > Leptospirales > Leptospiraceae > Leptospira > Leptospira bouyouniensis. Next base: position 53,420 of record NZ_RQFT01000010.1, read on the forward strand.
TGCAATGGAATACGAAGTAGAACAACCACCACAACAAACTTCTTCTACAACTTCTGGGAACGTAACCGTTACTACTTCTTCCGGTGGTGGAAAAACTGTTTATACTGTGATCACAAGTGCTGAAGTTGCTGAAAAATCAAAAACAAAATTAGGCGTAGGCCAAATTGGTTATATGGGAAGTTTTTTAATTGATACTAACAAAGATTATGAAACTGCCGATGATATTCAAAAACATTACGCTAACATCCTGCGACCAAATATGCTTAGTAATACTGGAATGTTTGGCAAATTAATTGCTGTTGATTTACTTGGCACACTCGTTTCTCATAAAAAGGATGAAGAAACGATCAAAGAATTCAAAGAAGATGCAAAAAAATCTTTTGCAGAAACTCCTTGGAGTTACTTAACAGAAAAGTAATCAATCTAAGTTATTGGGATTTGAAAAAATCCCACATAACATCATTGGCAATGATTGCTTTTGAAGTTGGTCCTCCACCTAAAAATATGGAGGGCTTTTCTCCACCTGGCCAAGAATGTCCTCCGTCTTCTGTAACACATAATTTCACTTTGACTCCGTCCTTACATCCAGAGTATTCATCACATTGGACTTCTTGGTTCTTTAAAATAATTTTTGGACTAGAGTTACACTCATTCAATTGAACCCATTTGGAAATTGTTTTTGGGACTGATACAAAGTCGGTAATGAGTGTTCGATCAGTAAAGCTGGAACCGGCACCTCCGTAAAATAAAACTCGATCATCATTTTTTGCATGGATATGAAAAATCGAAATTGGTTTTGAAGGCCGGCAATCGATAGTGTTATCAGTTCCTGCAACTGCCGTGATTGCCGCAAAAGTATCTGTCATATAACAGGCAAGTTGGTATGACATCATTGCACCATTTGACATTCCAGTTGAGTAGATTCTCTTTTTGTCTATATTTGCCTTGTTTGTTAGGTGATTTAGAATTGATTTCACAAATCCTATATCATCAATGTTTTGTTTTTTTGATTCACCACAACAGTTTCCTGCATTCCAAGTTGCAATTTTACCAGATCGATATTCGCTGAATCCATTGGGAAAAACGACTATATGTCCAATTTCTTCTGATTTGGATATTTGGTGATAATACTCTTCATTAGATTGTATATCCATATTACCACCACCACCATGAAAAACAAATAATAGTGGAACACTCACACTCCCGTCATAACTTTTTGGTACATGGATTTTGTAGTAACGGGTGAGATCTTGATGAAGGATCGAAAATACATAATCACCTGGATTTGTTATCGATTGGCTTAAGTCACTTGATGCAGTTGGAGCGGGTAAATCTTTCATTTTTTTTTGAAATCGTTCTTTTAAGGATGATCGTATGAAACCACGTTCACAAACACTAAGTGATATGAGACAAAGACATAAAAGTATTCTTTTCAAAAGTAAAAACTGCATTTTCATTTTTTTCATGTCATGATCCAATGTTTAGATTCCAACAGCAAAATCTAAATTCAAATCATACACCAAATACAAAAAAATGAAATGAAAAGTTTAAAAAAATTATGAAGTTGTTACCAAAATTTGGTCTTTAATGTTTGCAAGAATCTCTAATGAACGAATTCTTTTTTGGGTATCAAAAATTGAGGATACTACCATCACTTCATTTACTTTCATTTCATTGATGGTAGTATTTATTTTTTCCTTGATTGTGTTTTCACTACCAACTGCGGAAATTGATAACATTTGATTAGCCATTTGTTTTTCAGTCTCAGACCAAAGTGAATCCATGTTGGAAACGGGTGGTGGGAAGGGTGCCCGTTTGTTTCTTAAAATACCTAGAAAGGATTGTTGTACGCTTGAAAATAAATAATCTGCTTCTGCATCCGTATCGGCGGCAATGACATTCATCGCCATCATCACATATGGTTTGTCCAAATATTGAGATTGTCTAAATTGTTTTTTATAAATGGATACTGCATCTTTCAGGTAGGTGGGTGCAAAATGAGAAGCGAAAGCAAATGGTAGTCCAAGTAATGCAGCAAGTTGTGCACCAAACAAACTTGAACCTAAAATCCATACAGGAACATTTGTGTCATATCCTGGGATTGCATTTACTTTTCCTTCTTCTTTGTCGGAAGATAAATATTCTAATAATTCTTTGACATCTTCCGGAAAATGTTGGGAAGCCATGGGATCTTTACGTAAAGCTCGTAAGGTGAGTTGATCAGTGCCAGGTGCTCTTCCTAAACCTAAATCAATTCGATTTGGGTATAAACTTTCTAATGTTCCAAATTGTTCTGCAATGACAAGAGGTGAGTGGTTGGGTAACATGATGCCACCAGCACCCACTCGAATTGTTTTTGTATGCCCTGCAATATGCCCAATCACAACGGATGTGGCAGCACTTGCAATGGATGGAAAGTTATGATGTTCTGCGATCCAAATCCTATGGTAACCTAGTGATTCAGCAACCTTTGCAATTTGTACACTGTTTTGAATGGCATCTCTCGGAGTTTCCCCTTGGTTGATAAACACTAAATCTAAGATTGAAAATTCCATGTACTATTACACATTTCCAGTTCATGATTATTTCTGTAAATGGAGAAATCTTTAAAATTTAAATGCAACTTCAAAATCAAATGCGCCTGTTATGTGGCAAATATTAAGTTTTCAAAAAAATAATATAAAAAATGAAATCGATTTGATACTTCACTTCGTCTAAGCAAACGTAGTTTTTTTGAAAGAGTTACATTATAAAAAAATACAATGAGAATCCACATAACAAAAGCAAAGATTCCTAATGAATTAGAATTAGTGGCAAAAGACCTTTTTATTTATGATTCTAAACATAAAAATAAGGAAACGCTCAATTTTTTTGCCGATGGTTTTCCTGGAATTGTGTTTTTTCATTCTCCTTCACCAGTTCGCGTTATCGTTGGAAATCTTTCTAAAGAAATGGAACCTGTTTTTATCTATGGGCAAACCTTAGAACCAATTCAGATTGAAATAGAAGGTCCATTTTTTTTTATGATGGTTCAACTCTTCCCTAGTTTCATTGGAGCGACATTAGGAATCCCTATAGGTGAACTTACGAATTCTTGTTGGACAATCCCAAAATCAGAATGGCAAAGTGAAACTAATTTTGAGATATCAATGCAAAAACAATCAACAGAGTTAGCCAAGGATGCAATCTTTCGATTTTTAATAAACAAATCTAAGTATTTTGTCCCTGACACCACATTACAAAATTGTATGAAAACGATATTGAACTCAAATGGGAATTGTGAGATCAAAAGGATTGCAAGTTCGATTGGAATGTCTGAAAGAACTTTGCAACGTAAATTCCAACAATATGTAGGTTTAACACCAAAACAATTTGCTACGATCATTCGTTTTCAAACAAGCTTACAAGAATTAAAAGATGTGCAAAAGACAAAATTAACAGAGATCGCCTATGACAATGGTTACTCTGATCAATCTCATTTTATCAGACAGTTTAAATCATTTACGAAAGAAAAACCATTTCAATTCAGAGAAAAAAAAGAATCAATGTCGGGTTTGTCCAATTTTTAATTTTATAACTTTGGTATCTTTATGTAATGAAACCAATAACTTTAATATTAGGATCTAGTGGAAAAACTGGATCACGAATTCTAAATAAACTCACCCAACTAAACTATCCATTACGATTGGGATCAAGAAAGACTATACCCGCTTTTGATTGGGAAAAACCAGAAGGATGGGATGATGTTATAAAAGGTGTCGACCAAATTTATATTTCATACCAACCTGATTTGGCACATCCAAATTCGATCCATCATATCCAGAAACTCATCGAACTTTCTAAAAAATACAATGTAAAAAGAATTGTTCTTCTTTCAGGAAGAGGTGAACCAGAGGCCGAAGCTTGTGAAAAGTTAGTTGAGAACTCTGGGTTGGAGTGGACCATCTTACGATCTAGTTGGTTTTCTCAAAATTTTAGTGAAGGGATGTTCCTTGGTCAAATATTAGAAAGAAAAGTAATTTTCCCAAAATTAAAATCTACAGAACCGTTTGTCGATTTGGAGGATTTAACTGATCTTGCTGTTGATGCTTTGGTGAAAAATGTTCATATTGGAAAAAAATATGAGTTAACTGGACCAACACTGCTAAGTTTCCAAGATGCTTTTGGTCAAATTGCAAAAGAATTGAATGAGACCATATATTTCGAAGAAATACCATTGGATGCATATATCAAAATCTTGGGAGAATTTGGTTTGGACCAAGATACCATTTGGCTTATCCGCTATTTGTTCGAAACTGTTTTAGATGGAAGGAACGAGACAGTTGTTTCAGATTTTGAGAAAGCGATGGGTAAAAAACCAAAAGCATTTAAGGATTATGTGAAGGAGACTGCAAAATCCGGAGTTTGGAATGTAGCATCAACATAAATAATATACACCCATTGAATTGAAACCACCTAAACATAAGTAATTCGGTTTAGGTGGTTCCCTTTTTATGTTATAGCATCTCTTTTATTTTTGCATTCGTATATTTTTGATACGAATTGATTTACTGTTCATTCGGATAACCTCCGTAAGTCATTTTTCCAATCATATAAATGGGACTTTTCCCTTCGGATACTACCCTTTGGTTTAATTTTGATTGGAGTTCTAACAAAGTAGTTGAAGGATAGGTTGTGTTTTCTTTGTTTACGATCAGAGCGTAATGATAAGACGAAGATTCGTTCTCATCTGGATCCAAATCATCCCAGAGATATAATATATTTCCGGATCCAATTTCACGACTAGGATCATTTTTTAAGACCAATTCATTGGTCTGATTTAGTGGAAGATTGGGAATCAAACCCGAAACTATTTTTTTCTCGGTGATCACCAAAATTTGATTTGGATCAAAATGTGGAGGAAGGTAAAACTCTGAAGGAGCATTCGAATGTCTTCCTCTCCACACAACGAATAAAAATCGTTTGTCTCCAAAGTATTTTGCTTCGTTTGTACCTGGTTTGATTGCAGCCCAAGAAAATAATTTATTCCACGTATCAAATCCAATTGCATTGTAGTGGCTTGTCATGACTCGACCTTGTGACCTGCGGAGGTAAGCTCTAGAAATTACAAATGGATCCACGTTAAAACTGGTTCCATAATTACCGACAACAGAAAAATCTTCATCATTCCATGCATCTTTTGTCGTGATGAGTTTTGTTGGATTTCCATTTTTATATTCTGAATGGTGGTCATAATAATAATCCCAATGCCATTGGGTTCCCGAAACGATTGGATTATAAAAATCGGCAAATCTCGTTTTTGTACTTTGAGTTTTGTCAGAAATCTCCATCGCTTGGTATACTGCATTAATCATTCGCGGAGTATCTTTTGCACCACTACCTTTTAACCACATTCCAAATTCGCTAAGAAACATTGGTATTTTTAAGAACCTAGCTTCCGTTCGTATCTCATCTAAGTATTTAAAATAGGTGGCATTGTCGATCCCTGTTAAATCAACTCCCATTCGACCTGCATCATAAAAATGGGAATTAAATACAAAACCTTGACCAGGAGGTGCATTTAAATGTCCACCACCAGTAGCCGGTGCAATCGCCGAACCTATGTTTGTATTCCAAAAAACAAGTGGTTCTGCAAAGACCCATTTTTTTTCCCAACCGTTTTGATTGAGAATGGTTCTGATCTTTTGGTACATAGGCCAGAGTTTTTCATTATCCCAACGTTTTGGAGTAAGACCTTCCATACCTCCATCAACTGGTTCATTAAATGGATCTAAACCTATGATATATGAAAATTCTTCTGTTGTTAAATGATTTTTAATATAAGTAATTGTTTTTTGAATTTGCCAGAGGTATTCCGTTTGCATATAACGAATTCCTGCTGAAGTATTCACTGGTGCATTATTCCAAAAATTTCGGAATGCTCTTCGAATGGCTTCATTTGTTAAATTGTTTTGGCTCCAGCTGGCACAAACAATCCCACAATATTCTTTTGGATAATTTCCATTCTTTGTGATCCACAAAGGTGCCCCATTCCCTGTATGCCATGAATTTTGATTGAAGAGGTGTCTTGAAAACAAGTCTTGGTGGTAATCAATCAAAACATAAATTCGTTTTGATGTGGCTTTTTTAATTTGCGAAACTACTTCATTTAAGTAGGATTCATCAATGGTATCAACTTCTGGATGAACACCTTCCCAAGCGATGGTGTATCGAATCATATTTGATCCAGTTGTTTTGCTGAGTCCCTTTATCGCTTCTTCCGCATCGTTTGAATTTCGAAACGCTTTAAATCCATGTTCTTTTAATTTTACGTTTCCTGAAACGTTGAAACCTCGAAAGGAAACTTCACGTCCTAATCCATCCATCCATATGGCGTCGATCCAATTCCCGTAAGATTTATTTGTTACGGAAAGCTCAGATTCTTCAGAAGTGTCGATGTAATTGAGGTCATGCGAGATGGAAGTAGATGAATTCCAATTTCTAGTTCCATTCTTCACTGCTGGTTCAACTTGTGCTACATTCGACGATTGTAATATTGGAAGTAGATTTTGGATCCCTTCCTCTTTTGGAGCACAATACAAATGTAAGGTGACTAGTATCAAACTAGTAAATTGTTTTTTATATGAACGTGGTTCGTTTGGTTGGTCCATTGTTTCCTCGGGGTCGCATTTCACGATACTGGACAGTTCCGCTTTAATGATCGACAGTTGTCGAGTAAAAAATGACACACAAATACCATCATTTAACCGAAGCCAATCGGATGGAATGCCTAGAATCGCCTAATACTGGCATTTTCTGAACACTGGTCAAAGAAAACCCGACTTCTGTCGATTATTTTCTTGCCATATTTTTAACATCGTTTAGACTAAAAGACTCCAGATTTGACCCAAGGGATTCCTTCGGACAGATAGATGCGAAAAATAATTAGATTGAGAAATTTAGATTCGGAGAGAGTATATGAATTCCCAAATAAGTCCCTTGGTTCGCGTCAGTGTAACCATTGTCACCTGCCTTTTTTTGTTGGTTTGTTCCGACAAAAAACCTTCCCAGTCCAATTCCGCCTTGCTTGGGTTAGTTGGTTCAAATCAAACCCAAACGAATGATGAAAATGGTTCGGATCAGTTACTAAGTTCAGGAGTGAGCCGTGCTGTAGCGCCAAGTCTCGGATCGTCGCCATATTTAGTAGGTGTTGGTATTTCGGACATCACAGGACCTGCGGCAGAAGTAGGTATGATGGGTTTTGCAGAAACTGCCCAAAAAACAGAAGGGATTTATATGCGCCTATGGTCGAGAGCTTATATCATAGGTGATGTTTCTAAACGTGTAGTGTTTGTGAGTGCTGATTTAGGGATGATCTTTCAGTCGATCAAACAAGCTGTAAGTAAAAAGATAGCAGCGGACTCAGAACTAGCTCCGTATTATACAGAAGCTAATGTATTGTTATCTGCAACTCACACGCATAGCGGTCCTGGTGGGTATTCACATTATTTTTTATACAATGCAACAACTGCAGGTTTTATCAAAGAAAACTTTGACGTGATTGTGAATGGGATTTATAAGTCGATCAAATTAGCTCATCAAAATTTAGTCCCTGGAAACATATATATCAACCAAGGGGAACTCACAGATGCTAGTAAAAATCGTTCTGTTGTTGCTTATGATAAAAACCCTAGTAGCGAACGAAGTTTTTATAACGCAAACGTCGACCAAACAATGACAGTGTTAAAGTTAGTGGCAGCTGATGGAAGAGAGCTCGGAATGGTGAATTGGTTTGCCGTACATCCTACCAATGTTGGTCCTACGAATAAACTCATAGGTGGTGATAATAAAGGTTTGGCTTCCTATTTATTTGAAAAAAACAAAGGAACCAATTATTCCGCAAACCAAACATTTGTCGCAGCATTTGCTCAATCTAATTCGGGAGATGTAACTCCGAATTTATGGGGACCTGCTGATGGTGTGAATGATTATGCCAGACAAAATATCATTGCGGACAAACAATACCAGAAGGCTCTGAGTCTTTACCAATCTGCAAATACCCAAGTTACGGGTTCTGTCGACTTTCGACATACCTATGTTAACTTCTCTAATCTATATGTAAGTAGTGTTGGAACCACCACTTGCCCTGCTGGTATGGGAGCATCTTTTTCTGCAGGTAGTGTTGAAGACAATGCAGTCTCCGTTGACTTTTTTGATGAAGGAACTACAGTTGATTCACTCGATTGGAATTCAAATGCTGCAGATGCGTTCAAAGCTAGTTTTCTTGGCGGAGCCCTTGGGGTATTATGGCCAGCTTCTGTCAGTGAATCATATAAATTATGCCATGCAGAAAAACCAGTTCTCATTCCCACTGGAGTCGCAAGTTTTGATGGGAATCCTTGGACACCACCAATTATCCCGATCCAAATTGTGAAAATTGGTAATTTATCCATCCTCGCAATTCCTGCTGAGGTATCGACAATGGCAGGTAGAAGGATTCGTTCCCTTGTCAAAAATATTATGGAAAATGATTACACCGTTGTGGCGGCACTTTCCAACTCCTATACATCGTATCTCACTACTAGAGAAGAGTATTCCTCGCAACAATACGAGGGAGCTTCAACTCAGTTTGGTCCCAATACTCTAAAAGCTTATGAACAAGAATTTGGGAAACTTGCAACAGCATTACGAAATGGTTCAACGGTTCCTAGTGGACCTACACCACCTGATCTTACGAACTTCCAAGCTACATTCCAAACAGGAGTTGTTTTCGATGATGTCCCATTATTTAAAAGTTTCGGGAATGTTTTCACACAACCTTCTCCGACATATACAAGTGGTGCAAAAGTAACGGCTGTTTTTTGGGGAGCACATCCTAAAAACAATATGTTAATTGGAAGTAGTTTTGTTGATATTGAACGCCAAAATGGTTCCACTTGGACAGTGGTAGCTCGGGACAATGATCCATCTACAACATACAAATGGCAAAGGGATGGGATTGCGTATTCAAAAATCACAACCACTTGGGATACTACCTCCTTTCCAAAAGGTACATACCGCATCCGCCATCGTGGCCATTGGAAATCTGGATGGACTGGTGCTATCAGTGCCTACCAAGGGGTCACAAATAATTTTACGATCCAATAGGAATATCTGAACAATCACCTCGCCTGGCCCGAATAGGGTCAGGTATTTTTCTTTGCAACGGGATTGACTGGGTGAGATTCCTTAGGATGCTCGTACTATGGATAAATTGGTAGACGCATCCCTCTCTCCTGACCTTGCTTCAAGGCCGTTTAAATTCACAAGCAAACAAGGTAGGAACCGTCGGGCGCAGCTTTTATCGATTGCATTTGAACTCTTAAAAGAAAAAAATCCAGAAGAAATCAGTTTTGCTGACATTTGCAAAAAAGCTAAAATTCCAAGACCATCCGCTTACCATTTTTTCCCAAACGTTGAAGCCATTTTTCATGGAATTCGATTATTACATTCCGAAGGAATGGTTGAGAAACTAACCGAATTAAAAAATGAAACCTTTCGCACTTGGAAAGAATACATTGAAAGGTCTATCGATGTTGCGATTGAAGTCACAAATTCGGAAATTGCATTTCCTAGGCTTATTTATGGATACCGTATGAGTAATCCAGAGATGAGACTTGTAGGGCAAGAATTGGATGTAAAACTTGCAAATCTAACCAAACAAGGATTAATTGAAAAATTTGATTTACCTACTTTGAATAACATTGAACAGGTATTTGGAGTTGCGATCTCTATTCCTGATTCTTTATTAAAATTATCATATCGAACTTATGGCGATTTCACTCCTTGGATGATTGGTGAGGCAAAAAAAGCAACAATCTCATATTTACTCAACTATTTACCTGAAGTATGTGAACCTAAAAAATAATTAGGTTTTCATTCCGTTATATGCGTATTCTGTTACAGTTTGAATGAATTTTTCCATTTCATTGATATCATTTTTCATTTGAAGTCTTCCCTCTAAAAACAACATGGCTATTCCATGGATCATAGCCCATGATGCCAAAGTTTTTTCTCTCGTTTGGCCTTTTTCTAAATAACCTAAGTTTTGACCCATACGAATAATCTCATGTAACTGTCGATAGGTTCTTCTTGATACTGATGACAATTTAGGATTTAAATTTGTCTCAACTCCCATACCACCAAACATAATCCTTGCGAACTGGCGATTCTTCATGATGAATTGAAAGTAGGTCCATCCTAGAGCGCGATAACGTCCTTTAAAATCTTTTTCAGTTTTTTCTAATTCGATCTGGTAAGATTCAAAGTATTTCTGAAAACCAATTTCTGCAATGGCAGAAAATAACGCGTGTTTGTTTTCGAAATGGTGGTAACTTGCTACGTGGCTCACTCCAGCTTTTTTTGCCACTTTCCGAAGTGAAATTTCTTCGAGTGATATAGTTTCTAATAATTCCACACCAGCTTGGATTAAGGTTTCCCGAACATTAACGCTGTTCAATTTATTCGGACGGCCGACACGCGGAGTTTTTTTTGGTTTCCCTTTTGGTTTTTTTGCCACCATTTTAGGTCATTTTGATTCCTTTTCACTGACTTGACTAGCATATATTTACCGTTGGTAAATTATTGCTTGTTAGGGAATTGAATTATGTTACCAATGGTAAATTATTTCGTATTTGAAGGAATTTGTATGAACCAAGCATTTTCACCAATCCAACTTGGAAATCTTACCTTACCCAATCGTTTTTTAATGGGTTCCATGCATTTAGGTGTAGAAGGAGAAACCGGAGTTGCGAGTCGAATGGCGACATTTTATGGCAAACGGTTTGAAGGTGGAGTAGGAATGATTGTGACCGGTGGGATCAGTGTCAATGAGGAAGGAAAAGGTTCAAAGTCATTCTTTCAATTTTTAGATCCAAACCACGCAAAAGAACTTAAATTGATGAACGAGGCACTCGCCGGTAAAGGAATTATGTGTGCACAGTTATTCCATGCGGGGAGATATGCCTTTGACAGGAATTGTGTGGCTCCATCTGCAATTAGAGCACCAATCAATCGTTATGTGCCAAGAGCTTTATCGGAAGAAGAATGTTGGCGAACTATTGAAGATTTTGGTAGGTCTGCAAAAATTGCTTATGAAGTTGGATTTGGGGCAGTCGAAATCATGGGTAGCGAAGGGTATCTCCTCAATCAATTTTTTTCGCCGGTCACCAATCATCGAAATGATTATTTTGGCGGAGATGCCAAACGGAGAATGAATTTTTCAATCGAAGTTCTCCGAGTTGTCAAAAAAAATCTTCCTGAAGGTTTTCCAGTGATCTTTCGTATGTCAGGGATTGATTTGATTCCAGGTAATCCAAGTTTTGAAGATGTGATCTTATTATCGAATGCATTACGTGATGAAAAGGCAAGTGGGTTAAACATTGGGATTGGTTGGCATGAATCAAGAGTGCCAACGATTAGTCAATTGGTACCGCGTGGCGCATGGGTACCAATTGCACGTCGGATTAAAGAACATACAGAAGGAATACCAATCATTGCTTCTAATCGTGTAAACGATGCAGAGACCATAAAAAAGGTTTTCTCCGAACAAAGTGTGGATATGATTTCAATGGCACGTCCATTTCTTGCAGATCCATACATCATTAAAAAATTACAAACGAATGAGTCTAATCGAATCAATACTTGTGTAGCATGTAACCAAGCTTGTTTGGATCACGCCTTTCAAGAAAAACATGTTTCCTGCATTGTAAATCCAATGGCAATGAATGAAGAAAAATACCATCATAACAAAACGACAAACCCCAAAAAGGTGTTAGTGATTGGTACAGGACCTGCTGGTTTAGAAGCGGCTCGTGCGGCAAAAGAATTAGGACACGATGTAACCCTTTTTGAAAAGAGGGATCAAATTGGTGGCCAGTTCCAACTTGCATCTCACATTCCAGGAAAATCGGAATTTAATGAAACCATTCGATTCTTTCAAAATGAGTTAAAATCAATTGGAGTGAAAACTTTATTGAATACGGAAGCGAAGTTGGATAACATTCAATCAGAAAATGCAGATGTTGTCATTTTTGCTAGTGGTGTGATTCCAAGAGGATTCCAAATCAAAGGATTGGATTTAATACCACATGGAAGTTATGCAGACTACCTTACTGGTAAATTTATTCCAGGGAAACAAGTAGCTGTGATTGGAGGAGGTGGAATTGGTGTTGATGTTGCGCACCGATTGACCGAAGAACATGACCCCACATTAGAATCTTATCAAAGAAAATATAATATATCATCCTTTACGAATGCTGTTGTACAAACTGAAATTTCGAATCGAAAGGTAGCTGTGTTCAGAAGGAATGGGAAACATGGTGCGGGACTTGGTCCAACTACTTTTTGGGCACTCAAACAAGAGTTAGAGTCGGTTGGAGTTGAGTTTTACCAAGGCCTTAGTTATAAAGAAGTAACAAAAGAAGGACTTGTCGTTGTTTTTAAAAATGGTGAGGAGTTTTTGTATCCATGTGATTCCATAATTTTATGCGTTGGGCAAGAAAAAGAAGATTCTTTGTATGAAGAATTTACAAAAACGTACCCTAACAAAAAAGCAATTTTGATCGGTGGAGCAAAAGATGCAAAAAATATCGACGCTAAACGTGCATTTTTCGAAGGGCTAGACGCAGCATACAGTATTTAAGGAGATAAATATGATCGCTAATAATTATTTTTCAGATGATAAAGACTTACAATTAATTTTTAACGAACTGATTGATTGGGAATCAATTGTAAATGAATCCGAAGGAGAGGAGTTTATTGATTATAAAATATACTCCGAAACAAAGAACAATCGGTATGAAATGGCACCATCTTCGTTTGAAGAAACAATGGAATTATACATATCGAGCCTAGATGCGATGGGTGATTTTTTTGGAAAAGATGTTTCACAGAAATCACAAACCATGGATCGCAATGAACTAAAGTATGAAAATGGAAAAGTTATTTTTCCAAAAGAAACAATCGAAATCTACGAAAAATTTCGTAATACCGGATTACTCGGTTATTCCCTTCCAAGAGAAGCAGGTGGATTGAATTTTCCAGCCACAGTTGGAGCATTTTATGCGATGATCATGGCTCGAGCTGATGTTGCTTTTTGTATGACAACAACTCTACTCAATTTAGCTCAAATTGTTTCAAGGTTTGGAACAAAAGAACAAATTGAAACTTATGCGACAAAGGCTGCCACAGGTGAGTGTTTGTTTGCCATGTCACTCACTGAACCTGATTTTGGTTCCGATTTGAATAGTGTCCGTACAGTTGCAGTCAAACAAGAAGATGGTTCTTATCGTTTAACAGGAACTAAGCGATTTATTTCCCAAGGGTGCGGCCTCGGTGATTATCCTGCACTTTTGTTAACACTTGCAAGAACCGGAAAACCAGATGGTGGTGCACGTGGACTTTCTGTATTTTTAGTCAAAAGTACTGATATCAATGTTGCCGGTATTGAAAAAAAGATGGGACTTCACGGCTCTCCAACTTGTGAGATTGTATATGACAATAGTTATGGAGAGATTCTTGGTGAGGAAGGTCTTGGCCTAACTCGATATACCGCAGGAATGACAAATTTTATGAGACTTGTGAGTGCTTCAGGCGGATGTGGTGGTGGAGCTGCTGCTTATTATGAATCATTGAAATATGCAAACGAAAGGAATCAATTCGGGAAACCAATTTTTGAGATACCTGCAGTATATGAGATGGTCAATAAAATTAAGCGTGAAACAAATGCTATGCGACTTTTGACTTTGGAAACGGCTCGTGTCATTGATATGTACCAACACCATCAAATTCGATTAGAAAAACAAGGAAAACAAGATAGAGACATTCGCAAAGACGAAAAAGTAAAATATTGGTCAACTCTTGCTTCAACTCTAACACCCATTGCCAAATACTATAGTTCAGAAGAAGGTCATAAATGTACAAGTATTGCCGTACAAGTGTTTGGTGGTGCAGGGTATACTGAAGATTATGACATCTCAAGGATGTTTCGCGATTCTAGAATCAATACAATATACGAAGGAACCTCTCAAATCCATGTGAGAATTTCGACGGGAGCAATCCTTGCTGGAATGGCAGGAGATGGCAATTTCAGAAAGTATCTTAATTCACTCAAAGATGAGATTCCAAACCCTTCCACGTTTTTACTCGAACAGGAATCACTTCTGGAAAAATCGATCCAAGAGATGCGAAAGATCGAAGTTGAAACAAGGAAAGAAACAGTAGCAGAAAATTTAATGATCCAGATGGCTCGTTATCTTGGAAGTGTATTATATGAAAAAGCAATACCAAAAATCAAGGATGAAAATCTCAGAGAAATCTGGGAAAAAGATTGCCGTTCGTATGTCATTGATAGCACAGCAACTGCGCAGTCTTGTTTGTATCGTATTCAATATTTTGAATGAATGGAAGGATTTGAATCTTTCACTTAGCTGAAGATATAATTTTTTCAACTAGGTTCAAAATCCTTTGGATGGTGGTTGGATCACCGTAACCACCAGCAGTAGTTACGATCACCATATCTAAACTGGGAATGGAGAAGATCAATTGTCCTCCATTTCCCAGGGCAAGTGTCCATGGTATTTTTTTCTCAGATAATACGGTTTCGCCTAGCCACCAATGGTAACCATATAGAAGGGATACACCATCTTTGCGAAATATCTTTATATCTGAGTTGATTTGTTTTTTAGTTGATTCAATGATCCATTGTTTAGAGACAATTTGTTTCCCTTCCCAATTTCCTTGATTTAAAATGAGTCTTCCTAATTTCAACATATCTCTTGGTTTTAATCGGAGACCAGCATGAGCAAGCGCATTTCCGTTTGTATCTTCTACCCATTCAAAGTGTTGGATTTGTAATGGATCAAACAGCCATTCTTTTGCCAGAACTTTTAGTGATTTGTTGGTTCTCTTTATTAGTATATCAGATAATATAGATGTTCCTCCACCATTGTATTTAAATTTAGTTCCAGGATCATTGATGATATCTCTCTGAAAAACAAATTCAGGTATGTTTTTTTTCCAAAGTAACCTAGTTTCATCACTAAATAAAAATCCATACTGCCATTCTTCCCAATCCAAGCCGCTACTCATTGTTAATAGATGTCTTATATTTATTTTTTGCCTA
Source organism: Leptospira bouyouniensis (assembly GCF_004769525.1). NCBI lineage: Bacteria > Pseudomonadati > Spirochaetota > Leptospiria > Leptospirales > Leptospiraceae > Leptospira > Leptospira bouyouniensis. The sequence continues at coordinate 68,562 of NZ_RQFT01000010.1, forward strand.
GGATCTTCTAATGGAATTTTTAATTCAGGGTAAAAAGAAAGAACTGGTAAATCTAAATTTTCGATTATTTTTTTATCGATGCCAATCCCAAAAAGTAATGAAACAACTGATTTACTCACCGATCTCACATCATGTAAGGTATTTGCATCAAATCGTGTTTCTCCGTCAAAAGGTAACCTGAGACCATAGCGTTTGTTAAATGGACTATCTTTTCTTGCATTATAGATTTCAGTTAAAATTTTTCCATGCCTTTCAATCAAAAATGAGTGAACTTCGCTTTCGTCTGAACTAATTTCTACGACATTTTTGCAAAATGTGATTTTATCAAATTCAGAATCGATCAATTTGATGATTTGCAATTCTTGCTCTCGCTGTGGTATTGGGCATTCTTCATTAGGAAGAGGCGCTGTACGAATCGAAAAACTGATGAGAGTGAATAGGGCAAATATAACTATTATGAAAAATTTACTTTGTTTCATTTTGAATTTCCTACATCGGTTGTTCAAACTTAGATAACCTACTTAAATTTGAAATGATATCAAAAAATAGAATGATTTTAGAAATTTCATGAGTTAAATCGTGGGGAAGGTCTTGACTGGGAATAAAATTTGCTCCAGAATCAGGGAGAGGTTTTTTTATGAAAAAAATTCTAACAATTTTATCGGTTTTAACGTTAGTTATACCAATGTTCCTTTTTGCTCAAAATAAAGATGGAAAAGGCAAAAAGTTAATGGCGGATGACCACTTTAAAAAAATGGATACTGACAATGATAAAAAAGTATCAAAAGAGGAATGGCAGAAATTCCATGATGGGTTTTTCCTCGAACTTGACAAAGATGGGGATGGTTCGATTTCTTTTAATGAACTCAAAGGAAAGCAAATGGAAAATAGAGAGAAAATGAAGGAAAAAGCAAAGGAAAACCAAAAACAAGGGAAAAAGAAAAACCAAACGACAATTCCAGAATAATTACGATTGATTTAGAATCTTTTTTGTCTTTTTTTAGTCCATTGCAGTGAGAAACAAAGATAGAAAAGGTTCTCCTTGGGAGAATTTTTCTTTTATGGTAGAAACTTTTTGAAACTTTTCTTTCGATTGACCTTCTTATCATCTAAGAGTGTAATCAAAGCAGTCAAAACCCATGAAAGCCAAAAAAGCTAAATTAGCGAAACAAAAACCTTCACCCAAAAAAACGAAGCAGTCCACAAAAAAGATACAAAAACTCCCCAAACAGACAAATTCAAACTTAAAAAAATCCCAATCTTCGATCATTGTTTCTAACACTCTTTCCGAACGTGAAACCAATTCACCAATACAAGAGTTAATTGATACAGTCCACGAATATACAATCGGACACGAAATAGCAAATGCAGTCACTCATGGAATCGGTGGGGGACTCAGTATTGCTGGTTTATCTGTTCTTTTGACCATGGCTATGTTATATGGAGATATTTGGCATGTAGTTAGTTCTGCAATTTATGGAGCGACACTTATTATCTTGTATTTAGCATCTACACTCTATCATGGAATTTATCATACTGCGACCAAACGAATTTTTAAAGTTATCGATCATGCATCTATTTATTTATTAATAGCAGGAACCTATACTCCATTTACGCTTGTTAGCTTAAGAGAAAATTCCGAGTGGGGTTGGCTTTTGTTTGGTGTGATTTGGATTCTTGCACTTTTAGGTGTTATTTTATTGTTATTATTCCCAGGAAAATACAGTGGGCTACGTGTAGCAGTTTATATCGTAATGGGCTGGCTTGCAATCTTTGTAATGAAAGACATTCGGGCAGCCATTGGAGTTGGTGGAATGTCTTGGCTCGTGGCAGGTGGCCTTAGTTATACTTTTGGGGTTATATTTTACTTATGGGATCGATTGCCGATGAACCATGCGATTTGGCATTTATTTGTGTTATCTGGGAGTATCTGTCATTTTTTTGCGATTTTGTTTTATGTGATTCCACCGGTTCCGAAATAAAAATATGTTTGTCAAAAAAATTGCGCAAAGGTAAGATTTTGCTTCTTATCGACTATCCTTGGTTGGTGAGTAGGAGAATATATGAGAACATTGGTCACGTTTAGTTTTGCGTTGATGGTACTATTTTCATCAACGGCAGTCTTTGCGGAAGATTGTTTTTTGTGTGGAAGTGGAAGTACAAATGGTTGCCAACAATGCCGAGGAAAAGACAGAAAAGCCTGCGAAGAAAAAGGATGTAAAATTTCTGGGACATCCTCTTGTTCGACTGCTGCCAACGTAAAAGTATGCAAAGTTGACCGCAGCTATGAAGACCTAACCATCTTAGGAATTAAAAAAAACCTTCCAACATTCAAATTGAATTAGTGATTTTGTAAGCCTATCTAATTGATATTAGGTGGGCTTACTCAATGTTATTTATTCCTGCGTTACATCAATTACAACATTACCTTTTTTATGCCCTGCTTCAACATATCTGTGTGCTTCCACCATCGCATCTAAAGCATAACTACGATCGATGACTACTTTATACTTACCAAGATTAGCCAATGTAATCAGGAAATTTAAATTTTCGATTGTTTCTTTGATTGGTCCAAAATGAATTTTGATCCTTTTAAAAATCGAAATCCAAAGAGCATCCCACATTTGTCGAAAAGTTGCTCCGACAAGGACTAAGTTACCACCTTTCTTTAGAAAAGCTAAATTCGATTCAATTTCTGTTTTCCCCACACATTCGAAAACAACGTCATATTGTTTTGGATTTGTTTGTGACAAAAAAAATTCGTAGTCATAAACTTCATTTGCTCCAATTGATTTAACCAAATCAAAATTTCCCTTGCTACAAACTGCTGTTACATGAGCACCAAAATGTTTTGCCAATTGGATTATTGCTGTACCAACGGAACTTGACGCTCCATACACTACAATTGAATCATTGGTTTTGATTTGGCACCTCTTAATGAAATCCAAAGCAGTGAGACCTCCGAAAGAAATGCAAGCTCCTTCCGCAAACGACATCTTTACGGGAAGTTTCGTGATAATTGCTTTTTCCGATACACAAATGTATTCAGAGTATGTTCCCAGTTTCATACCAGGAGATCCAAGGACTCTATCTCCTACTTGGTATGAACTTACATTTTTTCCTACCTGATCGACGATTCCAGAAAAACTAATTCCTAAGATCACTGACCTAGGTTTAAATATTCCAAAAAATAAACGTACTATTTTAGGATCTGGTTTTCTGAGACGCCAGTCACCTGAATTCACGGCCGTTTTGATTATCCGAACCCGGATTTGGTCGTCTTTTGGAATGGGGATTTCCCACTCTTCTAATTTTAATACTTCAGGTGGACCATATTTACGATTTGTGATGACTCTCAAAAGATATACTCCTGGTACAGAAAATGACTTACAGTGTAAGTTAGTCAATGAAATATATTTCCTTAAGTTTTTAAAATTTATAAAAATTGTTAGTATAGTAGTGGTTTTTATGATAGAACCATAGTAAATCTAATAATAATCTTAAAGGAGATCAGAAAGATTGGTTGTAAAAAAAAAGAATCCAAAAACAAGGAAATTTCTTTCGAAAGATCTTTTGATTCAAACTGCAATTACCTTGGCAGATGAAAATGGAATCAATTCACTTTCCATGCGAAATTTAGCAAAAACACTGGGTGTAGAGGCTATGTCTTTATATAATTATATTCAAAACAAAGAAGAGTTGTTAGATGGAATGGTGGAAGTTTGTGTAAAACAGTTTAAATTACCGAAAATTGGTGGTGAATGGCGAAAGGAAATGAAAAAAAGGGCAAAATCCGTAAGACAATTACTGTTAACTCATGTTTGGTTGACTCATCTTCTGATATCAAGAATCAATATTGGTCCACATTTTTTAAGGTATTTTAACGATTCGATCGGATGTTTGGTAAATGCAGGTTTTACTTACAAACAAGCAGACCAAATTATCAATACCCTCGATAGCCATATTTATGGATTCACTTTACAGGAGTTGAATTTTCCTATAAACAAAGATGAGTATGTTTCGAAGGCAAGTGAATATTTACCTCTGATTCCCGTAGAACAACTTCCATTTTTTTATCATCTAACAAAAGAAGTTGCAACTCGTCGATACAATGGAATTCAAAATTTTGATTTTGGATTGGATTTGATTTTAAACGGACTATAAAACCAACCCAAAATCAAAGTAACCTATATTGCAAACACCGTTTGGAAAGTGAAAAAACTTGCATTAGGTTTAAAATCATACCTTCTGTACGGATCCGTTTCATATGGATTGTTTTTTTGGTTGCGGATAGCATCACCAGCATATAAGGAGCTTGCTCCAAACCAAAATGAAACATTTTCAAAAGGAGTGATAATATAAATTAAATTGATTTCTGTCGCAACATGTTTTCCTAATTTTGGACGATTAGGATTGTAAGCCTCTGTATTATAAAAATCTTCAGTAGATGCTGTTTCACCAGTTGCTTTGCTTCCTGCTACATAATTATTGTTATCATAATATCCATCTTGAAGTTTCACTTTGTAATACCAGTGAGGGTTGATGATGAAAGTTCCCCATTTGGAAGATTCATATTTGATATGGATTGAATAGTCTTTGATATTTTGCCAAAACACCAATCCAGAATTTCCATTTCCTGCAAAAGGAATGGCTCCCCCTGCCATCCTTCTTGTGGCAAAGATTGGGTTGTAAGTGGCAACACTTCCATCATTTCGATTCGGATCCCCTGATGCTTGTACATATTGAATCCCAATTCTAAATTCTTTGACAGGAGTATAACCTAACTGAGCTGCTACGATATTTGCCTTATAACGAACGGGTTCTGAATGCGGAGGAGCTTCTCCTGTTACTTTATTGGTTTTAAGTGCACCGTTTTGATTGATCCAATCCGGAGAAACTCTTTCCCCAGTAAATCCTGTTTGCCATGCAGCTTCTACCATCCAGTCAATTCCGGTTTCTTTCGGTAGAGCATTACTCTTGGTTCTGTTTGTGAGTCGAAAACCAGATGTATTCAATTGGTCAGGGTCGCGGTAATAAATATCAGAACCATATGGTGTAGTATTCGTAGCTTTTTGGCGTTGTTTGTACAATGTAAAATTATAAACTTCGATTCCTAACCATTCCCATGGTTTGATACCATAGTGGGCACCGTAGTAAGATGCGTTTCCTGGGCCACCTAACCTCGTTGAGTTGTTGGTAATCATACTATTGGCATTATTTTCTGAACTTACAATCGCACCAAATACATCAAAACTTTGTTTTTGGATTGTGACTGTTGCACGTACTGCATCAAACGAGTTTCCATTCAAACTATCATTCCTTGCTCCCACTATGCGGCCGTCACCAAAGTCCAAGATTTGGCGGCCTGTACGCACCCGAAACATTTGGTTTGTTGTTTTTAAATCCAAAAACGCTTCTCGAAATCCAGAATAATTATTGAGAGGGACTTCTCTTTGTTTCGATGTGTCGATTGTTGTTCCACCATTTGATATCACACCAAAACGTTGGTCGGATGCACCTGAAATTATCTCTCCACCCCATAATCTTACATCTTGGAACGTGAGTTTAAAAGTTATGTTTGGTGACACATCACCCACTAAATAAAATTGAGTTTGGTTACTCACTGTATTACGGATATCGGAAGTAGAACGGTCGAAGTCAGTGTTGTAAAGGGAGTCCGCTTTTGGTCGAATACCAAATCCTACTCGGAATCTATCGGCAAACCAAAGACTTTTGTTTTCTTGGATCGCTTTTTTTTGTTTGTTGGTGATCTGAAAATTTTTGAAATATTCACCTGCAAGATTTCCTTTCATCGGACTGACATATTCGGATGAATCTTCGCTTGCGGGTGGTTCTTTTCCGGGTTCCTGCGGTGGAGCAACTGGTGGTGCTGTAGGAGGCGCAGCAGGTGGTGGCTCTGGGGTTTCTTTTTTAACCGGTGTGATGAATTGAGCGTGGATTTCTCCTGAACCAAAGAGAAGGGTCATACCCAAGAGAAGACCTAAAATTAATTTGAAACGATGTATATACATTTGGTACTCCCTTGTTTTTTGCCAGTGGATTCTAAGGTAGCTCCGCTTCCTATCCATAAATTTTGAAATACGTAGGTCACCTAATTTATGAATGGTTTTTGTACAGTTAATTGAAGGATTTGGATACTATTTTTTCAAATTTGGAAGAGACATACTTTTGTTTCCAAGTGTGGTTGGGATCAGTTTGGGAATTCGAAAAACCCCGGATTAATTGGTTTACTTAGTCTTTGTACGGAAAAATGATTTCATAAGGGCCTTATGTATCCTCCGAATTCATCCATTCTTTATTCTATCCTCCGAGACCAGGCAAAAAAAGATGAAATTCTTTGGTTAGACAGTATCAATAAAACCGATCCGAAAGAACTCTTGGCTTCGTTTGTGAAAGCTCCAAGGCATTTAGGAAAATCCATTATTTATCAGTCAAATTTTAATTTGATACCCGAGATTCCTGGGTTCCATGTGGACCAGTGGAATTTGGTCCGTTTAAGTCGTGTTTGGTTTCTTACTTTTTTATTCGCTCTACCGAAAGAGGAATTTATTAAAAAGGTCGAAACTCTATTTGATACAGCTGAACTAAATGAGTTAGTTGCATTATTTTCTGCCTTACCTTTACTCCCATACCCAGAAGTTTGGTTAGCAAAAGCGACAGATGCGGTTCGGTCAAACATGGGATCCGTTTTTGATGCCATCGCCTTGAACAATCCTTTCCCATACCATAATTTTACAGAGCTTGCTTGGAACCAATTAGTTTTAAAAACCATCTTCAATAACAAACCGATCGAGTTGGTATATGGTTTATCAAAAAGAAAAAATCTAAATCTTTCTTTGAGTATTATTGATTTTATCAAAGAAAGATGGGCTGCTGGCAGGGAAGTTCCTTCCAATGTTTGGCAATTGGTAGTTCCATTCCTATCTGAATCCGAGATCACTTTGATTGAATCACTCTTTCAATCCCAAAGAGAGGAAGATTTGATCGCAGCTTCCTTGGTATGTCATGAGATGAACCATAAAGGATTCCAAACTTTATTTACAAAATATCCAAAGTACGAAGAAGACATACAAAAAGGTAAATGGAATTGGTCTAACTTAGCAACAGTTCCTTAAAAATTTTATGTTTGAAAAAAATCATCAACCATCTAACAATCCATCTCATTTTGAAAACCAAATGGATACCAATGAAATTCCTACTCATGTAGAGTTAAATTGGAATGAGTACAAAGAAAAAATCCGTGGGTTCCGGTTTTTCGATCCTCATATCCATATGGTGTCAAGAACCACCGATGATTATCAAAATATGGCACAAGCAGGAATTGTTGCTGTGATAGAACCGGCATTTTGGGTTGGACAACCTCGTACAGGACTTGCAACGTTTAAAGATTATTATAGTAGTTTAGTTGGATGGGAACGATATCGGTCTTCACAATTTGGTATCAAACATTATTGTACAATTGGATTAAATTCTAGAGAAGCAAATAACGAACGTTTGGCTGATGAGGTTATGGAGATTTTGCCGCTTTATATTTATAAAGAAGGTGTCGTTGGCATTGGCGAAATAGGATTTGATGACCAAACTGACTTGGAAGAAAAATACTATCGTTTACAATTAGAACTAGCAAAAGAAGCAAAACTTCCAGTTCAGATTCATACCCCTCACAGAGATAAAAAAAGAGGAACTGAAAGAAGTATGTCTATTGCATTAGAACATGGGTTAGATCCTTCATATGTAGTTGTTGACCATAATAATGAAGAGACAGTGAAATCAGTGTTAGACCAAGGATTTTATGCTGCTTTCACAATTTATCCATTTACAAAAATGGGAAACAAAAGAATGGTTTCCATCGTAGAAGAGTATGGGGCCGAAAAAATTATGATCAATTCAAGTGCTGATTGGGGTATATCGGATCCATTAGCGATACCCAAAACAGCCGCTTTGATGCTTGATCGGGGAATATCTCCGGATACAGTCCGTAAGGTAACATATCAAAATGCAATTGAGGCTTTTGCTAAAAGTGGTCAAATCAACGTCGCTGATTTTGAAAATGGATTAAAAGCAGATCCTAATGAAAAATTTCATGGAAATTCAGTACTTCGTGGTGGGCAACAACCTAAATGGGACAAAAATTCCCTTTTTATTGAATAAATGAACGCCAAAAGCTATTTTGTTTTACTTCGGCCAGCTAACTTGGTTACTGCGGTTGCTGATATCTTAGCTGGTATGGCAATTGTTTCTTTCCCTTGGGTAAACGATGGAATTTTTCTGATACTTGCTAGTGTATGTTTGTATGGAGGAGGGGTTGTCCTTAACGACTTCTTTGATCGAGAAATTGATGCAAAAGAGAGACCCGAAAGACCGATCCCTTCGGGAAAGGTCCTTGCAATTTATGTTTTGCTATTTGGATTCGTTTTACTAGCGTTTGGTTGTTTTTTTTCTTTTTTATATAGTGAAATTAGTTTTATTATCTCCATATCTATTGTTTTTCTTATCCTTTTGTATGATCGATTTGCAAAACATAATTTAGTCTTCGGTCCATTAGTGATGGGTATGTGCCGTGGGTTAAACTTAATCTTGGGCATGACCATTCTAAAATCATTGCCTCTGGCGATTGTTCCGATTTCAATATTGCCGATTGTTTATATAGCTGCTATTACCCTAATTAGCCAAAACGAAGTTTGGGGAGGTGGAAAATATAAATTCATCATCGCATGTATGTTATATATTTTGGTATTTTTCACTCAATTATTTGTTTCGTTTCAAAACGGTTTTATCTTATATACAATGCCATTTATTGTTTTCCATTCAGTCTTATTATTCCCCCCATTACTGAAAGCCTATCAAAACCCAAATCCTAAACTGATTGGGAATGCAGTTAAAATTGGAGTTTTAACTCTTATCGTATTAAATGTAAGTTTTGCGGCATCTTTTGGAAATCTTCCCATCGCCATATCGATTCTAGCTTTATTACCCATTTCATTATTGATTTCAAAATACTTTGCAGTAACTTAACTTAAATGAAAGACAATATTTCTAAAAGTATTCGATCTAACTTTCAAGTTTCTTATCAGTATGATGTTTTTTTTACGAAACATCTTTTTTCATTCGATAATCTGATCCTAAAAGAATTTTTCCATTCTCAAACAGAATACCAATTCAATAAAAAAGTTTTGGTTGTGATAGACCAAGGATTCCTCAATCACCAGCCAAATCTAATTGAATCGATTCACCAATACTTTGCTTCAAAAATCGAAGCAGTTCAGTTGGTCGAAGAATTTATTGTTCTTCCTGGAGGTGAAGTTTCAAAAAATCAAATCGAAGATTGGGAGATGGTTGTATCTGCCATAAACAAATATGGGATTGATCGTCATTCTTATATTATGGTGATAGGTGGTGGTGCGATTTTGGATATGGTTGGTTATGCGGCCTCTGTTTCTCATAGAGGGATCCGTTTGATTCGTATCCCAACAACTGTGCTCTCACAAAATGATTCAGGTGTAGGTGTTAAAAATAGTATCAACTATTATGGCAAAAAAAACTTTCTTGGAACATTTGCACCACCTGTAGCTGTTTTTAATGATTCATCATTTCTTGTTTCTCTGGAAGATCGGGACTGGCGTTCTGGGATGGCGGAAGCCATCAAAGTTTCACTCATTAAAGATAAAGATTTTTTCAACTGGATCGAATTGAATGTATCTAAATTAACCAAACGTGAATTAGACGCTATGGAATATTTGGTTTTTGAATGTGCAAGACTTCATATGGACCATATCAAAAATGGTGATCCCTTTGAATTCGGGTCTTCCAGACCACTTGATTTTGGACATTGGTTTGCACATAAGTTAGAATATGTTTCAAATTTTTCAATTCGTCATGGTGAAGCGGTTGCGATTGGAATGGCTCTAGATTCCATTTATTCATTTCTTTCCGGAAATTTGAAGGAACCCGAATTGAATCGTATCTTAAAATTATTGAAAGGGCTTGGGTTTACGTTGAACCATCCAATGCTCCAATTGAATGGAAAAACACAATTGGCAATTGCGTTACAAGAATTTCAGGAACATTTGGGGGGAAAGTTGACTCTTCTGATGTTAGACGGAATTGGAATTCCTAAAGAAATCTATACGATTGACCATTCTTTATTAGAGACCGCATTTGAACAATTGGTAAGACACAATTGAAAACTAAATTTGGTCACCTAACATATTGTTCGAATATTCATGTGGGGGAGTCATGGGAAGATCATTTTTTGGAATTAAAAACATACCTCCCTCAAATCAAAAAAGAGGTATCGCCAAATATTCCACTTGCGATTGGACTTAGGTTATCCCATGAAGCATCGTTAACCCTAATCCAAAAAGACAAATTATTGGAATGGAAAGAATGGTTAACAAAAGAATCAATGTATGTGATTTCAATCAATGGATTTCCATATGGTGGATTCCATTCAGATATAGTGAAAGAAAACGTATATCATCCAGATTGGTCTACGAGAGAAAGGTATGAATATACAAAAAGGTTATTTGAAATTTTACATGAGTTATTGCCAAAAGGGGAAGAAGGTGGAGTTTCAACACCTCCACTTTCTTATCTATATTTTGAAACAAACAAAATCGATTTAAAAAGTAATGTAGAAACATATACAGAAAATATCATAAAGACACTCGTTGACCTAATTCGATTTAATAAAGAATCAAACCGAGTTTTACATTTGGACATTGAACCAGAACCAGATGGAATCATCGGAACTTTTGCAGATTGGATCCGTTGGTATGAAATTGAATTGTTACCACGAGCGTTACCTATCCTTTACCGTGAATTTGGATTTGAAAAGGATGTTGCAATTCAAAATACAAAGGAACATATTCGGCTGTGTCTGGATGTATGCCACCTAGCGGTAACAAACGAAGTGAATGATGTTATATTATCCGAATTGAATCGAACTGGGATTAAAGTGGGAAGAATCCAGGTAAGCTCTGCTTTAAAAATTAAATTTACTGGCTCACCTGAGCCAATTTTAAATGCTCTAAAACCATTTGATGAAAAAAAATACTTACACCAGGTTGTATCTTTAAACAAAGATGGAACAATGATTTCTTATCGGGATTTGGGGGATGCGATCAATGCTGGTGCAAAGCCAGGAGAAGAATGGCGCATCCACTTCCACGTGCCTATTTTTTTAGAGAAGTATGATCGTTTTTTGTCAACCCAAGAAGAGCTTATATTTATGTTAGGTGAACAAAAAAAAGCACCTTTGACAAATATCTTGGAAGTGGAGACATATACTTGGAATGTACTTCCGAAATTTTTACAAATATCACTTGTATCTTCTATCAGTAGAGAAATCAACTGGGTTAAATCAATTTTCGGTATTACTTAAAAACAAATTATGAAAGTATCAAAACAAAAATTTAATAAAACAGTTGTGATTGATGTTGTTGGATTATCCCAATCAATCATTTCTGAATTTACTCCATTTTTAAAAAACTATTTAAATAATCGAAATGTTACAAAGATTGAACCGATGTTACCTGGGGTGACAACGAGTGTTCAAAGTACATACCTAACAGGAAAATGGCCTAGTGAACATGGAATTGTTGGCAATGGATGGTATGATCGAACCGATGCAGAAGTGAAATTTTGGAAACAATCCAACCATTTAGTTTCAGGTGAAAAAATTTGGGAGAAAGCAAAAAAACTTAACTCAGAATTTACATGCGCTAAAATGTTTTGGTGGTACAATATGTATTCAACAGCAGATTATTCTGTCACTCCTAGGCCTCAATACCACGCTGATGGATTGAAAGCTCCCGATTGTTATTCAAACCCACCGGGATTACGTGATGAGCTACAGAAAAAATTTGGTCCATTCCCATTGTTTTCCTTTTGGGGACCAAATGCAAATATCAAGTCCACTCAGTGGATAAAAGATTCCACAATCTATGTGGACAAGAAATACAATCCAACACTAACACTGGTATACTTACCTCATCTTGATTATGGATTACAAAAATATGGTTCTGATATTCCAAGATTAAAACAAGATCTTTTGGATTTGGACTTAGTTCTCAAAGAATTAATTGAATACTATGAACATTCTCAAAAAAAAGTGATTCTGCTTTCTGAATATGGGATCGAAAATGTAAACACTCCTGTTCATATCAATCGTATATTAAGAGAAAACAACTTTTTGCAAGTGAGAAAAGAAAGGTGGTATGAACTTTTAGACCCAGGTGCATCTGATGCTTTTTCTGTATCAGACCACCAAATTTCACATATCTATTGTAAAAATTCTGAAATTTTAAATAGAGTAAAACGCATCGCCAAACAAATACCAGGTGTTTGTTTGGTTTTGGACAAAACAGAACAAAAAAAATACCATTTAAATCATGAAAGATCTGGGGATTTGGTCCTTGTTGCGGAAGAGGGACACTGGTTTACCTATTATTACTGGTTAGACAATCAATTTGCACCAGATTACGCTCGCTTGGTGGATATTCATAGAAAACCTGGCTACGATCCTTCCGAATTGTTTTTAGATCCCTCGAAAAAATTGGTGAAATTGAAGGTCCTTTGGACAGTTCTCAAGAAAAAACTAGGATTTCGGTATTTAATGGATGTGATTCCTTTGGATGCGGGTATTGTCAAAGGATCACATGGTGGTTTACCAGTGAATTCCGATTTTTACCCTATCTTTTCAGCGGAAGTCCCACTCCCTAAGAAAAATATTTCTGCTATAAAAGTGTACGATTTCATTTGGGAACAGATGACTTCGAAGATTTAAATGTTTGACTCGTACCTTCAAAAATCATTTTTTTAATTCAGTGTCCGCAGAAGATATCAAAATTGTAACATACTCAAAAGGGGCAGCGATTGTTGTCCAAAATTCCGTCAATACTGGAAATTTTTTCATAGTCAAATCGGGTCGTGTTTCGGTTGATTCGGAACACATTGTCGTGGATCATGAACTTGCCTATTACGAAGCAGGCGATAGTTTTGGTTTAGTCTCCGCACTAACAGAACATAGGTTCCTTGTCACATTATTTGCGGATACAGATGTAGAACTTGTTCAGATTCCCATTCGACTTCTTGGCTCGTATCTAAAAGAAAGAAAAGAATTGGCGATGAAGATTTTGGGTCTTTATTCCAGGGAATTGAGAACACTTCAAAAACATTTATCAAAAGCAAACAAACCAGCAGACAGAGAATACCACCCGGAACGTTTGGTACAAAATGCACGGACGTACCTCACATGGCAAAAACCAAACTTAGCTGCATACTCTTTACAAGCGTTCCTTAAATGGTCAAAAGAGAACCAATCCACAGAAAATTTAGCTGAGGCTATGGAATTATTTAAATCCGTATCCGCTTCCTATAAACCTTTCCCGTGGGACAATATGCAATCTACATTGGAAGCCGGAGAAGTTCTATTTGTAGAAAGTGAAAAGAGTAATGAAATCTATGTGGTATTAGAAGGGAATGTAAAACTCTTTGGGATTGTCCGAGGATTTGAATATGTAATCGATGTTTTGGGTCCAGGGGAAATTTTTGGAGAGATGTCTCTCATAGACAATGCACCGAGAATGGCATCTGCCATCACAGAAACAAAATCTAAAATTTTACGTGTCACTCCCGAAAATTTATTTGAATCAGTCGGACCTTCCTTATTACAAAAGATATTTGAGAGTATCGCTCGGCGGATATGGTTTTCCCACCAAAGGCTTGTCATCTTAAGACTAAAAACACCTGTCACACGATTGTATGCTTATCTTTATAATTCGATCCGCGACCAAGACATTCGCCTGGGTAGAAATTTAGACCAAAGCCTTGCCACTCCCCATACCATTTACATTCAAATGGAAGAACTTTGTAATATGTGTGGGATCATAAAATTAAAACAAGAGAGTATCGACGAATTCAAAGCGGATACAAACCTTGTGATCGAATCCAATCGAATTACGATCAAAAGTAGAAAACGGTTAGAGGAAAAATTAGGGCACTTCAAATCCAAAGAGGGCCAAATTGTTGCCTAAACCGACTAAAATGAGTATCAATTTTTCCTTAGTTGTGATTTAGTTCGGTCATGAAAAAGTTTTTCGTGTATTCCCTCGCTTTGTTTTATATTGTCGCAGGTACAAATCATTTCCTTTCTCCGGAATTTTATTTGGAAATGATGCCCGATTATTTACCTTTTCACGAATTGCTGAATGTTACTAGCGGACTTTCTGAAATCACCCTTGGGCTTTTGGTTTTATATGAACGCATGAGAACTTTGGCATGTTACGGTATCATCTTACTTTTGCTCGCGATATACCCAGCCAATATCAATATGCTTATGGAAGCCCTCGATGGTAAGGATTTTGGAGTACCCATTTGGGCATTGTATGTTCGTTTGCCATTTCAATTTTTGTTTATTTATTGGGCATGGGCTGTACGCAATTTTAAATGGTCCGAAACTACATAATTATAACAGGTTTTAAGATCGAATGACAAAAGAACTAAAACGAAAAACCAAAGAAACCCCTAAAAAAATTGGTCAATGGACGTTTTTATCGAATCATTCTCATGTTCTTATCTGTTTGAGTAAAGATCCGGAAATGCGATTAAAAGATGTCGCAATTTTAGTTGGGATTACTGAAAGAGCAGTGCAAACGATAGTTAAAGATTTAGTGGATGCATCTATTCTCCAAAAAAGTAAGGACGGAAGGCGAAACCAATACATCATCCAAACGGAGCAAAAACTGCGACACCCCTTAGAGGCAAACCATTCCATTTCTGAATTATTAAAATTAGGAAAGTAAAACCAAAATTATTTGATTAAAATTCACTTTCTATTTTTAAAACCTGGTTTAGAATTCTTGTATTCCAAGGAACCGAGATATTTTCTAACTTCGCAATTTTTACAACTTCCCCATTGATATAATTGATTTCCGTTTTACGTTTGTTATCTAAGTCTTGCACCATTGAGGTTCTGATTTTATAATACTTTAATCCAAGAAAAATAAGAATCAAATGGCGTATCCAATTGGGAAGTGCTCCGATTCCATCACCTAACTTCTTTATTGGAAAAGATCCTGGGACCACTCCTTCTTTGATATTGAGATGATCCATCAGGTTTTTGATTTCCGATAAGATACAAATTGCTTCTCGCCTTCCTTCTATATTTAAAAATAATTCTCCCAAACTGATTTGTTTTGATGCAGCTAGACCGTTGATAATTGCATTGATAGCAAGTTTATGCCAACGATACCCTAATATACTTTCTGTGATGATAACTTCTATCCAAGGGTTTAATAACGAAATCCAAATTGGATTGAGTTTTATTTGCTGTATTCCACCTATAATCAAACTTCCATGATTAGATTGAAAATAGGTTCCGTCTTGTAAAACTTGTGTGTTCCATCCCACAACACCTCCTATCAATTTGTTTCCTAGCGAGGGATAATAACTTTCCGGTAATCCATTTTGAATCAAAATCCATTTTCCATCAGAATTTAAAAATTTATCCGTAATGGACAAATAGTCGTTTAGTGACTGATTTTTGCATCCAAGAATGATAAAATCAAATTGATGTTTGCAATCTTGAATTAATGTTAAATGGTCTGTTAAATTAATACTTGTTGTAATTCCATTTGGACCTTTAAATTGTATTGGCTTTTCTTTTAATGAGTCTAATCTCATTTGGTTTTGGCAGAGGATTTTGAATGGAACTTTGTTTTGGTGGAAAGCATGTAATATTGTGACAGTTACCGAACCAATTCCACAAATTGCGATGGTTGGAAATTTTTCTTTCATCTATGGATTAGATTCATACAGGTATTTTGAAAAATCTTCTCTTTTTTATTGACTCTTTTGCCAAATCCTATAAAAAAAAAGTATTCTTTGCAAAAGATATGGGGATCCAATGAAAAAAATTATGTTTCGTATGATACCATTGTTGTTAGTCGGCACATTATTTGGGAATTGTATATATACAGAATTACGAAGCCCAGGCCTTGCTGCCAATATGACACAATACATTATGAATTCCGATGATTACCAAATCATTGGACCTGTTGAAACACAAGGTGAGTATGTATCATGGTTTTTACTCGTTTTAACTGGTGAAACAGGTTATAGCGATCTTTTAAAACAAGCGAGAGAAAAGGGTGGGGATGATATTATCAACTATCGTTTTGAATTACGCCAAAAGAGTATATTACTCATCGTTTGGAACCGTGTAATTTGGAATGCATCTGCTTTAGCTATCAAATACAAAGACAAAATCAAAAAGTAAAATCGATGTTTGTTTGTCCTTAGGGGGAATTCATTTCCCTCTTAGGGTGATGACAAGTTTTGCATTCTCAAGTTGTTTACCTGTCTTTTGGAAATAACTTTCCTTAAGTTCAGATAATACTTTTTCTTCCAGTGATCCATTGAGTTCGATGTCAATGATCTCACCTGAATTTTCATTCAATGCATGGTGGTGGACACCTGTGTTGGAATCAAAATGTGTAACACCAGACTTAAGTTCCAATGTCCCGAGTAAACCTTTCTCAGCGAATAGTTTTAGGTTATTAAAAATGGTAGCCCTTGAGGCGTGAGGGAAATGGGTGTTGACCAAATGGAACACTTCTTCCGCAAACAAATGTTGGTGTTTCTCAAGGAGGAGATGGGCCATTTCCAATCGTTGGGATGTTGGCCGGATTCCATGAGATTCCAGAAGTTCCTTTGTTTTTTGGTAACTTAAATCCATTACCATTGCAATTTCTCCTCCCAGCCAAATTTGTCAATAATTAGACTAAGTCTAAAAGCAAAAGGAAATCGAATTTCCTGAGGAAAAAGAGAAAAATCATTAAATTAGCTACAATTTCTACGGGATCAAACGTATTTTTTTAAAAAGTTGGACGGATTGAATTTTATGTACAAAAGAAATTCCAGAATGTAAAAGTTAACGTATGTTAGATTGCGTTATTGAATAACTCTCATATTCTCGAAAACTAAAAGATCTCTTTTTGACGTTTTAGCTAGAATAAACTTTATTTTTGTTTTTTTATACCTTAAAAAATCCTTGCACTTCCATAAGAAACAATTTAAATCCTCTCGGTGTTCTTCCTTTGTTTTCCTATTCATCCCTGGACATGTTTCTCCAAGCGAAAGCAAGATACGTTTGATCTGATTTTAATTTTTAATCAAATCATTTGAACACTGGCACAATACGATGATCAAGAGTGTATTTATATTTCTAATGTTTACCTATTCACTTTCGAGTGAAGTTGTTTCGATGGATTCTGGTTGGACGTTTCAATCAGAGGGAGAACTTTTTCCAAAAAAAGTCAAAGTAGGTGTTCCCTTGATTGAACAGGGATACCAAGTTCCACTTAAGGGAAAATACCATTTGATCATTCCTATCAATTCTTTTCCCAATTCATCTTTATCGGTTTACTTAGATCGTGTCCACTCAGCAGACAAAACCTATTGGAATGGAAAATTAATTGGATCCACCGGAAGTTTATCTCCCAATTATTATCCTTACTGGCATAAGGTTCGTTATTATGAAATTCCTAACTCTATTCTAATGTTAGGTGATAATCACCTGGAGATTGATGTTGAATGCCGAGAAACACAGTTTCGATGTGGCCTCTTTCGATCGATTCCAATTTTTGGAACACAAAATGAAATCAAAGACAAAATGATATTCGAAGATGTAAATCAGATTGTAATGGCTGCTTTATTTTTTGGAATATTTTTACAACAAGCGATTGGATATGCTCTCAATCGTTCTTCCAAATCTGGGTTATATTTAGCTGGAACTGCTATCTTCTTTGTTTGTTGGCGTTTGCCAGCATTAAATAAAATTCACTTTTTAGATATCCATCCGGAAGTATTGGTTAGGTTATTATTCTTTTGTCAGTTTATTTTTCCCGTATTTATTATGTTATTCGTTCATAGTTTAATAGACCGAAGGATAACAAAGGTTGCTTTCATAACTTTTTTATTTGATTCTATATTAGCGTTTATTCAATTATTTGAATTAAATCCAGATGTTAGATTTTATTTTGTTTATGTCTGGTATGTTTTGCTCGGAATTAAAGTTCCAATCCTTGTTCAGTTGCTTGCAAAAAATTATAAAAAATCTTCCGAAGCTATTGTTGTATCCATCGGAGCATTGATTGCAACTTTTTTTGGGATTGCTGATGTATTGACCGATGTTTTGACCGGAAAAAATGCATACCTTACTCAATATGGAATATTAACTTTTTTATTTTCTGGAGTACTTGCGATTGCATTACAAAGTTCAAGGACCAAAAAAGAATTACGAAATTTAAATGAATCATTGGAAATGATTGTCACTCTTCGAACACAAGAACTTCAGAAACAATATAAACTTTTACATGATGATTTACTCATGGCTGCCAGTTTACAATCAAAGTTGATTCCTCCTATGGAATTTCAATATGAAAAATTAAACGTCGCTTCAATGTTTATGCCAATGGAAAAAATTGGTGGTGATTATTTTGATTATTATATACATGAAGATGGATCGTTAACTTTTTTGTTATGCGATGTGTTGGGGCACGGTATTGCTGCTGCCCTTATAGCAAGTATGTTAAAAGTTAATTTTTTGGAAATTGCTCCCAAAATAAAAGACCCTTCTTTGTTTTTGAAAGAGATCAATTTGAAAATACTTCCAGTGATCGAAAAGAATTATATCACTGCAGTCGCTAGTCATTTTGATCTTAAAAATCAAATTCTTTATTATTCTGTCATGGGACACCCAAGTCCTTTTCATATCAATTTAAGGGAGAACCGATTAGAAGCATTAGGTGGAAGGGGACCCATCATGGGATGGAAAAAAGAGGTGCAACTGGATACCTATTCAATTCCACTTATGTCAGGAGATCGTTTCTTTTTCTATACCGACGGCATAACGGAAAGCCATAGTCGTGAAAAAGAAATGTTCGGAGAATCTCGATTGAGAACACAACTGTTAGAGGGAAATAAGTTATCTCCTAAAGAATTAAATGAAAAAATCAAAAAGGAAATCAAAAAATTTACTTTTCGATTGTCAGATGATGTAACATACTTTACAATCGATTTCTTATGAAATCTGTAATCAAACGAATTGGATTACGATATCTTCTAAACTTAGGAGTAAACAATCAATTAGACTTACAAACTTCTGTTAGAGTTCAACTTTCTAATCTCATCGCGATACTGGGAATTGTTTCAAATATTCAATATTCGATTTTATTTACAATCGCAGGCGCACCGAACGTTATGACAATGAACGTGATTCACTTTTTCGTGATTTGTACTTTATCCTATATTTTATACTTAAATCAAAAGGAAAAATATTCATTAGCAAGAATCATCTTAGTATTTACGATTTCTGTTCCATTGTTATTCGTTTCCTTTATTAGTTTTGGCAAATCTGGTGGTTTTTATTATTATTTTTTAGTTTTTGCATTGGCTCCATTTGTTTTGTTTTCCTATGAGGAAAAGTTCTGGATCTTAATTGTATTTTTATCGAATAACTTATTTTATGTTTGGTTTGAATTTTTTGGAAAACCAGGTGAATTTATCAAAGGAACTTTATTATTTGATTCGTTTATCCAAGAGTTATTTCGAATCAATTCCGTTTTATCCAGTTTATTCTTTGTCGCACTTATCATGTTTTATTTTCTAAGAAATACGAACCGAATCCAAAAAGAAATGATTCGTACAAATGCACACAAAGATAAAATTTTTTCTATATTAGCGCACGATTTAAAAGGGCCAATCGGTACGATGAATTCGTTTTTAGGATATTTAACTGAAAACATACCTGAAAAAGATGAATTGGTCGTCGCCTTAAAAGAATTAAAGAAAAGTACAAATCAATCATTTTTAGTATTGGAGAACTTACTCGATTGGGCAAGAAATGAATCTAAAAAAATCCCAATTCATATGGAAATATTAAGTTTAATTTCTATAGTTCAAAATGCAAAAGATATATTGGATCTACAAGCAACTGATAAAAAGATCAGGTGGGAAATAATTGTTCCAGATCATATAAAAGTTTTTTGTGATGAACGAATGATCAGTACGGTGATTCGAAATTTGTTTTCTAATGCTATCAAATTTTCGTATCCCAATGGGACAGTATCTATCAAAGGAATCCATTTAGGTAAATATGCTGAATTAACCATCTCAGATTTGGGAATTGGAATGTCTAAAGATCAAATCAAACAAATTGAAAATGGAAATCCTTTTCCGACGACTTTTGGTACGCAAGGCGAAAAGGGGACAGGATTAGGTCTGCTTGTTTGCAAAGAGATGCTTAAAAATCAAGGTTGTACGATGAATGTGACAAGTTCACCAAATCTTGGTACAAAAATCACAATCCAAATTCCAAACTCTTTTTAATTTAGTTTCTTTTTTAAATTCTATCTTGTCCAATTGAAAGGTATGTGGCCCAAATTTTATTTTAACTGGTTACGAAAAAATTCCCCCACCGGATCTGTCGAAGTTTATCCTGAAATTTCGGATTCTTACGAAACAAATTTACCGAATGTTTTTGTAATTGGAGACTTAACAGGTGTTCCGCTCTTAAAGATGGCAGCCGAAAGTGGAGTTCAAGTTTGGAAATATATTCCGCAACTCTCCAACGACCATCTCGATGTCGTTATCATTGGTTCAGGGCCTGCGGGAGTATCCTGTGCGATGGAAGCAAAACGTTTAGGAAAAAAATACTTGGTTTTGGAATCAAATCTTCCCTTCCAAACGATTCAAAGTTATCCAAATAAAAAACCAATCTTTGCGGAACCAAAGAATTTTATAACAAATTCTTCCATCCGAATTATTGATACTGTTAAAGAAGATCTATTAAAAGACTTAAATAAAATCCTAAATGATAATCCTATTCAAATCGAAACAAACCAAAGAGTTGTTAATATTAAAAAAGCAAATGTAGGTTATGTTTTAGAAACAGAATCTGGATCAATTTTTAAAACAAATGCAGTAGTGATCGCAATGGGTAAATCAGGTGATCCAAAAAAATTAGGGATTAAAGGCGAAAATGAAGCCAATGTCTCTTATCGACTTATTGATCCGAAAGATACAACTGGTTTATCCGTGGTGATTGTTGGTGGAGGAGATACAGCCATTGAATCTGCACTCCTTTGTGCAGAGTTTGCAAAAGAAACTACAATCATTCATCGAGGAAAGGAATTTAACAAAGCAAAATCAGATAACATAGACTTAATTTTAGAATTGGAATCACAAGGAAAGGTGAATATCATTTATGAATCTGAGGTAAGTGAGATTACCTCTACTTCAGTTTTGATTAAAAACCAACAATCCGCAAAAAAAATTAAAGCTGATTTGGTTTTTATCATGATCGGAACACTTCCACCCATAGGATTTTTCAAACGGGTTGGAATCAAATTACAGAATGAAAAAAAAGTTTTGGATTGGGTGGGACTTACGGGATTGGTAACGTTTGCAATGGCTGCTTATTTTGGAAAAGCTTCCTTTTACGGACCATCTTGGTTTTCTTTTCTTGCTAGCATTTCAGCTTTTGTTTCCACTCTCAGTTTGATCTGTTATAGTGGGATCTTATTGGCTAAAAAACAGACAAAATTTGATTTATGGAAAGTTTTGAAAATTTGTTATTACCTCTTTGCGTTTAGTTATTTTTTAACTGTTTATTTTTTGTCAACCTACCAACAATTCCATTTATTTGGAAAATATCCGGCTTTCCATTATACATTTTTATACTCACTTACAATTTTAGTTTTTGGTATCCGTAGAATTTTGGTTCGTAAAACCCAATACATTTATTACCAAACATTAACATTAATAGGAGTTCAAGTTTTCTTTTTATTTTTGCTTCCTGAGCTGATATTACCTGCGTTAGGTGAATTTGGTTATTTAGGAAGTGAGAATGGGTTCATAAGAAAAGAAATTTTTCCTTCAGACTCTTATTGGAAAGCTTATGGATTTATCCTTGCATGGCCATTAAGTATGGGAGTTTTATATGATGGTGGTATCACAAAGTTTTGGTTAATATATGGACTTTCTTTTAGTTTTATTTTGATTCCGCTGTTAGTGTACCATTATGGGAAAGGAGCCTATTGTGGTTGGATATGTTCTTGCGGAGGACTTGCAGAAACACTAGGAGATGAATATAGACAAAAAATGCCTCATTCAAAAACGGCATATAAATGGGAACATTCGGGGCAATATATTTTGTTCTTAGCTGCTACTCTCACAATCTTAAAACTTATTGGCGTATTTGGTAAGTCGATTTATCCCAATTTAGAATTGGGAGAGAACATAGCAGATTCGGTTAAATGGGTATATGATATTGTTGTTGATATTGGTCTTGCAGGAGTTGTTGGCGTAGGATTTTATTTTTTTTATTCAGGTCGAGTTTGGTGCCGAATGTTTTGTCCTTTAGCATCTTTAATGCATATTTATGCCAGGTTTAGCCAATTTAGAATTTTTTCTGACAAAAAGAAATGTATCTCATGTAATATTTGTACTAAAAATTGTCACCAAGGAATTGATGTGATGGGTTATGCAAGCAGGGGAATCGCTATGGATAGTGTACAATGTGTCCGCTGTTCTGCTTGTGTATCATTATGCCCAACGGATGTTTTAGAATTTGGAAAATTGAAAAAGGAAGTGATTCAATATGATAAATTAGAAGCGAAATCCAGGAAATAATTATTTATGTCAACTAAGGATGACATTCTTTTTTTATTTGAGCAGGGAATAAAGGCAGCAAATCCAGAATTTTTGTTCGAAGACTTTTGGAAAAAAAATCCAGGATTAGAACAAACATTTAATGATCAGAATAAGAAATTATTTGTTTTTGCATTGGGAAAAGCTGCTTATTCGATGGCTATGTCATTTTCTCATTATTTTCCGGTAAACAAAGGTTTTATACTTACAAAGTACGGACATCTGCCATCAGAAAAGCTAAAAATGAGAGAAGATTCAATTTGGAAATATAGGGAAGCTTCTCACCCTATTCTTGATCAAAATTCTATCGATTTTGGAATGGAAGTATTAAAAATACTCAAAGAACTAGGATCTAATGATCGTTTAGTGGTTCTCCTTTCTGGAGGTGCTTCTAGTTTATTTGAAGTACCGATTGACGGATATGCATTAAACGATTTGGTTTCCATTCAAGATCAATTACTAAGAAGTGGAAAAACAATTCAGGAAATTAACCAGGAAAGGAAAAAATATTCCACAGTAAAGGGTGGTAAACTTTTAAAAGAACTAAACGAAGAGTTAGAAGTATTCTCTTTTGTGATTTCAGATGTCATCGGCGATGATCCAAATTCAATTGGATCAGGTCCAACCTTTCCAAGTCGTAATTATTTTATCTTAGGAAATCTTTCTAGATCTATCGAAAACATTGTTTTCGAGGCAACAAATTTAGGATATAAAACCAAACAAATCAGTGATACTTGGACAGAGTCAACGAAGGAAACTTCTATCTTGATAGAAAAAGAATTTCTAACTGCATTGGAGTCTCCAGAAAAACAAATCGTATTACTTGGCGGAGAAATGGTATGTCCTGTTTTTGGAAATGGACTTGGTGGTAGGAACCAAGAAGTATCCCTTCGGGTTGCCATTTTATTAGGTAAGCACAAAGTAAATCGTGAATGGGCATTTTTATCAGGTGGGACTGACGGAACGGATGGACCTACAGATGCGGCCGGTGGAGTTGTTGGCAATCAAACCATACCCGATTTGAAGGCAAAACATTGGGACCCAATAGAACAATTAGAAAATTCAAATTCTTATCCAATCCTAAAAGATGTAGATGCCCTTGTAATGACAGGTCCTACTGGTACCAATGTGAATGATATACTGATCTTGTTAGTTGACAGTGCGAAAGCCTAATTTTTTATTTTGTCCACTCCAATAAAGTTGGAACAATGGATTCTGCCATCTGCTTTTTCCAATTTTAGAAATTAATAATTCATCATAAATTTTTTTAAGTATATTAACGTGGTCTTTTAAAAATCTCCATTGTATCTCTTCCTTTTTTTGTATAGGGATTGAGTCTTTTGTAAGAGTAAATACCGATTCTTGTAAACCAACAAGAGAGGGAACAAGAATCGATCTTACTCCTTGGTAATCAAAATTTGCTTTGCGAGCAATAGATTCATGTAACCACCATAAAGTGTCTTCATACTTCCCATCTGATTCTAAACTAGATGCATTGATAAAGTTTTTTGTTCCAAAAAAGAATGGTTTGAATAAACTTAAACAAGGTGTTGATGTTCCGGTATAAAAAACTCTCATAGGGTCTTGATTAGTTTCTGAAGTGTCCCATTCTACAACCAAACTTCCATTTGTTTGATTCGGTGTTGTCGGACCAGTTGCATGAAGGCAAAGTGATTTCATAGAGGAGTTGCAAGGTTCAAATTCATCCGTGTCAATCGAGTGAATTTTTAAAGTTTCAATCGCAAGTTTTGAATTATATGTCGTATGTTTATTTTGAAATTGTTCTGCTGTGATTTGATGTAGATTTCTGCGATCGGTGCAGTGACTCATATATGTATAAAATGAATCACTGAAATAATTTTTGAATGAAAAATCTTTATTAGATTTGTACTTTAATTTTTGAATTAAATTAGTAGATGAATAATCAAAGTCAGATTCAATGGTCAACCCATTCGAGATTGCATAAAATGAATCAATTTTTTTAGCAACCCAATATCGATCTGCAGTTTCTAAGACATATCCATCTGTACGATCAGCGATGATAAAACTATTGTGATAAAAGAAACTTTGATTTTGATAACCACCGCAAGCGTCCTGCCCATATTTTTCTAAAAGTTCCGTTATTAAAAATAATGCATCTTTGGCTGTTTTGGATCGTTCTAATACCAAACGAATTAAATCCATCCCCGTTAAGCCATTGTTTTTTTTATTGATCTTAAGGTTTGTAAATACTGCTTCATTTCCAATACAAACACCAAATTCATTCACTCCCATTTCAGCTCCCCACATATGAAATGGTTTCGATAAAAAAACTTCGAATGTAACGTTCGTTTGTGGAATCTCTATATATGTGGTCTTTAAAACTGAATTTTTGGGATGTTCGATCCTTGGCAAGTGAAGTATCGATTGGGCCTCATTTGGTTCTCTATCAGAGTTTTTTGCAAAGATTCTTTTTTGAGTTTTTGTAAATTTTTCAGTGGCAAGGGATGTATCACACATTCTAGAATGTTATTCTGAAATCTAAATTTTTCAAACCAAAATTCGAGTAAAAATGCAATCAATACCGAAACAATTTTCAGAATTCATGACGATGGGGTTAACCTCCGATTTGGTAAAAAAGAACCGTTCAGTCTACGGTGCAAACGAGATCAGTACTTCCAATAAAAATAGTTTCTTTCGGATGTTATTTGGCGTTGTCACTGAACCAATGATTTTGCTTCTCATTTCCATTAGTATAGTTTACTTACTACTTGGTGACCGAGGTGAGGCCTTACTATTGTTATGTTCAGTTGTTGGAATTATTTGTATCACTTTTTACCAAGAAAAAAAAACAGAAACGGCAATTTCAGCACTTAGATCGTTAGCCAGCCCTCGTACAAATGTCATACGTGATGGCAAAATTTTTCGAATTGAAGGGAGAGACGTGGTTTTTGGTGATCTCATCATTTTAAATGAAGGAGACCGCATTCCAGCGGATGCCGAACTATTATCTGATCGATTATTTTCATGTGATGAATCATTGTTAACTGGTGAGTCAATTCCGGTAAATAAGCCTGTAGGACATTTAGTTTATTGTGGTGCTTTGGTTGTTGGTGGAGAAGGGATTTGTAGAATAAATGCAGTTGGGAACCATACAGAAATCGGAAAAATCGGTAAAAAAATTGCAGAGGAATCTGTAGGAAGAACTTTATTAGAAATTGAAGTTACAAAACTAGTTAGAAATTTGTTTTTTGTAGCTGCCAGTTTATGTATCATTTTAGCATTATATTTTGGTTTTGTAAAATCACTATGGTTGCAAGGCTTATTATCTGGTTTAACGCTTGCTATTGGTTTGATGCCAGAAGAGTTACCTTTGGTACTGACAATCTTTTTTGCGTTAGGGGCTTATCGTTTGAGTACTAAAAATGTATTAGTACGAAGATCATCTATTATTGAAACATTAGGGGCAGCAACTGTCTTATGTTCAGATAAAACAGGCACTATCACTAAAAATAAAATGAAGGTCGGGAAAATTACATCTAAAGAAAATGCAGAAAATATAGAATTTGGATCTGACATTTCGCAACCTTCAAAGGAGATCTTACAATTCGCATATTTTGCATCAAAACATCCTAGTTTTGATCCTATGGATATAGCTATCACGGATTGTATGAACGAATTCTATCAAAATGGAGATTTGTCTTTATTATCAATTAAAGATTTTCCTTTGACTCCTGAGCAGTTAACTATGGTTAGAGTTTTAAAGGAAGATGATAGTTATGTTTGTTATGTGAAAGGATCTCCTGAAGCAGTATTTGAGTTATGTCAATTGGGTATAAAGGATCTAGATTTTTGGACAAAAAAAACAAATGAACTTGCAAACGAAGGATATCGAGTATTAGCAGTAGCAAAGTCAACATCACCTGTAAAAAATATTCCAGATCAAAGAAATTCTTTACCATATACAATATTTGGTTTAATTTCTTTCTTAGATCCGATTCGTGAAATAGTGCCAACGGCTATAAATACCGCTTACGAATCGGGTATACGTGTGATTATGATAACAGGCGATTATCCTGAAACGGCAAAAAATATCGCAAAACAAATTGGATTAAAAAATTCTGAACAAGTGTATACGGGCAAGGAGTTATCACTATTAAGTGAAGTTGAATTAACCAAAGTTTTGAATGACTGTAATGTGTTTTCACGAGTTAGTCCTGAAGACAAATGGAAACTTGTTCGAATTTTAAAATCCAAAGGTGAAATTGTAGCAATGACTGGTGATGGCGTAAATGACGCACCTGCTTTGAGAACAGCTAACATTGGAGTCGCTATGGGCGAACGAGGAACAGATGTTGCGAGAGAAGCTGCCGATATCGTATTGTTAGACGACTCATTCTCTTCCATATTAGAATCTGTCAGGATTGGCAGACAGATTTTTGACAATCTCAAAAAAGCATTAGGGTATTTAATTGGAGTCCATATTCCCATCGTAGGGATTACTTTTTTCCCAATTTTATTTGATTGGCCAATCATTGTTTTGTCGGCCATACACATTGTTTTTATGGAAATGGTAATCGATCCAACTTGTACGATCGTTTTTGAAAATGAAGATGCGGAATTTGATCTGATGAAACGTATGCCAAGGGATGCAGCCGAACCATTATTGGATCGAGAATTATTTACGAATTCTCTAATCCAGGGTTTTTATTCATTGTTGTCAGTTGTGTCCACATATTGGATCACACTTAAATTTTTAAAAGATTCATCTTCCAATCAAGCTGTCAGTACAGCAACATTTGTGACTCTTGTTTTTTCCAACTTATTCTTAATTTTAGCAAATCGTTCCTTACATGAATCGATGTGGAGTCGGATGAGAATCAAAAATTCTATGATTTACTATGTATTTATTGGAACAGTCGGAGTTCTATTGCTTTCCATTTATCTGCCTGGTATGAATTCATTATTTCGATTTGTACCGTTAAATTTTCTCCAATTCATGGTAGCGATACTTGTTGCATTTATCGGAGTATTGTTTTATGATATGACAAAAGTTTCTGTTTCTAAGTGGCTCCGCAGAAACTAAAAAGGTGATATTGATAACTACATTATGATAGAACTTATTTTTCCTAAAAAATATTCAGCTTTATGTTTGAAATCTGCATTCTTTGGTTTTTTTGCTCATACAGGTTTTGTGAGAGGTTTACAAGAGATCGGTTTTAAACCAGCCATCGTAACTGGTTCAAGTTCTGGTGCAATGATTGGAGCCTTATATGCAACTGGGAAAGATATGGTCGAATTTGAATCTTTGGTTTTAGGACTTAAAAAAAAGGATTTTTGGGAAGGTAATTCATTAACGTTACTTGGTCGCCTTTTGAAGAAAGGTTGGAACCAATCGAGTGGTGTATTAACAGGACAAGCAACTCGTAAGATTTTATATCCTTACCTTGGAAATAAAAAGTTTTCTGACTTACCAATCAAACTTGGAATTGCAGTTTCTAATTTATCTAAAAATAAACGTGAGTTAATCACAGAAGGAAATGTTTTGGATGCAGTGATGGCTTCCATCGCGTTTCCATTTTTATATGAAGTGCAGGAATTTCAGGGTCAAGAGTTTTTAGATGGTGGAATTGGTGATGGGGAACCAATCAAAGAATTAATATTAGATCCTAGCATCGATAGAATTGTAATTCACCAAATTAATAATAGCAGACCTATTAGCAAAAATATGATGAAGCGGGCGTTAGATGCATCGGTTCAAATCATTGAAACAGAAACAGAAGACTTAAAAACTTTGTTAGCAAAAGAAAAAGGTAAAAAATTAATTCGATTAGAAACCAATACACCTTATTTGTCTCCGAATGATTTTTCAAAGGGTAAATTTGCATTGGCAGAAGGGAGAGGAACTGCTTATAAACATAAACCCGAGATATTGGGTGAAATGGAATTACCAATTTTTGGACTCTTCAATTAAAACACTTCAATTATGGAATCACAAAAAAAAATCAATGTTTTAGTAGTAGAAGATTCCGTTGCTTCTTATCAAGCTATCGTATCAGTGTTGCAAAACTTTGGATTTACACTCTCATCAGAAAGAGTGGAATGGAAAGAAGAATTTGAGAGAAGTATCATCGAGAAATCTTGGGATATAATCATTTCTGATTATTATTTGCCTGACTTTGATGGAAAATACGTAATCCATAGAATAAAGGAACTGAATCCTGAGTTACCTGTCATCCTAATCACTGAGTTTATTCCTGAGGAAGCTGCTTCAGAATATTTAAATTTGGGAGCTTCTGAATTTTTACCAAAGTCATCTATCATTAAACTCCCTTTCGTAGTAAATCGTGAATTAGAAGCATTTAGGTTAAAGCAGTCTCAAAAAAAAGCATGGGAAATGTTAGTCCATGGTGAAGAAATTTTAACAAGATCTCAAAAGATTTCTCATCTTGGACATTTTGAAGTGATATTCCCAGAAAACAATACCCTTTGGTCATTAGAATTATATAGAATACTAGGTTATGATTTTAGTGAAGTTCCATCTATGGAAAAAGTTTGGACTTTGCTTGATGTGGAAGAAAAGAAATTAATTGAAACGGTTTGGAATGAAGTTACTAGTGAGAATACTTCAAAAGAATTTGTATTACATTTAAATACAAAACTTGGGCGCAAAAAAGTAAATTTATGGTTGGAAGCAGAAAGGTTTGATGAAGATCGATTTAGAATTTTCGGAACAATACATGATATTTCCGATGTATCAGATCTAGAAAGTTCCATTCAGTTAAACGAACAATTATTTAAAGGCATCTTTAATAATTCATCACAAGCAATCTTTTTGTTAGATTTACAAGGTCACATCATTCGTATGAATCGCAATTCAGTCTTGTCATTCGAAAGAAATGAATCCGATGTACAAGGTTTGGAATTGATTAGTTCTATCTTTTCTGAATCAAATGAAGATTCGATCAAAAAATTGACATATGGGATGAAATTAGCATTAAAGAATCAAACATTCGAAGTTTTGGTTTCTTATCGATTACGAGATGGAAGAGAAAAATATTTTGATTGTGACTTTTATCCATTGAATGATCCTTTTGGCAAAATCATTTATCTTGTTTTAGAAGCAAAAGATATTACTGAAAAAATTGTTCTAGAAAGAGCCTACGCCCAAGCTCAAAAACTGGAGGCACTCGGTACATTCGCAGGTGGGATTGCACATGATTTTAATAATTTATTAACTCCAATGATGGCTTATATTTCATATTTAAATGCAGAGTGGTCGAGTAATCAAACGGATGAAATGATTCAAAAATCACTGCCGGCAATTGAAGGAATATCGAAGTCTCTTGAACGTGCGAAAAATTTGATCCAACAAATACTTACTTATTCAAAAATAGATCATTCTTCGACTAAACAAATAGATCTACGAGAACAATTATTGCAGGTGTTAAGTGAGGTAAAATTTGTATCATCTAACAAACTTTCTATCTTTACTGACTTAGGCACTGAATCGGCATTCATTGAAGCTGATCCGATTCAAATATTTCAAATTCTTTCTAATTTATATGAAAATTCACTCTTTGCCCTACAAGAAATACAAAACCCAAAGATTACAATTAGTCTTACGAAAGTAATTTATGAAAAATCTGATTTGTTCCAAGTTGGTTTTTTAAAGAATACCGAATATTGGAAGTTGAGTTTTTCAGATAATGGGAATGGAATTCCTAAAGAAATTCTTGATAAAATATTTGATCCATTTTTTAGCACAAAAGGTGGCAAAGGTACAGGTCTTGGACTTTCCATCATCTATGGAATATTAGCCAAAATGGGTGGAACCATATTGGTGGAATCTACGGTTGGAAAAGGTACCCAATTCGATTTATATTTCCCTGCTTGGAAAGCAATGCTTTAAACAATTGACAAATTTGTTCAATGCTTTATGAACATAATTTCCCATGACTTTTTTGATTCAAAAAAAGCTTGAGCCATTTTACCTAGGTTTTCTTTGGATTCTTTTGTCTTTTTTGATATTTTCCTCTTTTTTCTTTTTTTACCATTTGTTCGAAAGTCGTTCAATATCCATTCGCTACGAACATAAGAAAAATTGGGATTTAAATCTAAAAGAATATTCTTCTTCTTTAAAGGATGCGGAAACAGGTGTAAGAGGATACTTACTTTCGAATGAGCCCACGTTTCTAAATCCATATCACAAAGCTTTAATACTTCTTCCTAATATTGAAAGATATTTATACGATAATAGTGAAATTGAAGATTTGCAGGAATTAAAGAATTTACTCGATTTGAGTCATTCAAAACTAAAACACATGGAAGGGTATTTGAATTTATTTCCTGGTAGATTACCATCAAAAGATAGTTTGGTTTTAGGAAATCAGAAAATGTCTGAATTCCGAATTTTATATGAAAAACTCTTGGTAAAGAAACAAAAGAGAGATGATGCGGAATATGAATCTTATAAAAAATCAAGCAATCGACTTTTGGTTATATCAGCTGGTTTGTTTCTCCTTTTATCATTTTTAATTTTATGGATGATTTTTGTTCTTAAAAAAAGTATTCAGTCAATAGTTGAGAAAGAAGTAATCGAAGATAGATATTTTGAAATTGAGGATATATACCAAAATTCACCTGTCGGATTTCATAGTTTAGATGCTGAGGGTTATTTTTTAAAAGTAAATCGTACTGAATGTGAATGGTTAGGTTATTCTGAGAATGAACTGGTGGGAAAAAAGAGATGGTCTGATCTTTTAACAGAAAATAGCAAAGCAATTTTTGAATCCAATTTTCCAATTTTTAAAAAACAAGGTTATATTAATAATTTAATTTTTGAAATAATTAAAAAAGATGGTGGGTCAATTTTTGTTAATTTATCGTCCACCGCAATTTTTGATTCTTCTGGAAAGATGATTAGCACCAGGTCAGCGTTAGTTGATGTTACGAAATCTATTATTTATGAACGTGAACTTCTCGTTGCTAAAAAAAAGGCAGAGGATGCAAATAAAGCAAAATCTGATTTTTTATCAAATATGAGCCATGAATTGAGGACACCGCTAAATGCAGTGGTCGGAATTGCATTGTGGTTACTTGAAGAAAGTCCAAAACCTGAACAATTAGAAAATTTGAAGAATTTAAAGTTTGCTGGTGAATCACTTTTGTCACTGATTAATGATATACTCGATTTTAATAAAATTGAAGAGAGATTGGTTGTCATAGAGAAGATTGATTTTCGGTTAAAAGATTTTTTAAATTCTATCACAACAACTTTTTCGATGCGATCGAATGAAAAATTATTAATTTTTCATTATGAAATTTCTGATCATGTTCCGGAATTCATCCATTGTGACCCTACGCGTTTGTTACAAATTTTAAACAACTTGTTATCTAATGCACTAAAATTCACTTATGAAGGTTCAATAACATTTCGTGTCACCTCTGAATCACTGAATAATGATCATGTGTTACTAAAATTTGAAGTCGAAGACACTGGAATTGGAATCGATCCAAATAAATTTGATACAATTTTTGAAAAGTTTACACAAGCAAATCAAGATACTACTCGGAAATTTGGAGGATCTGGTTTGGGGCTTGCAATTTCAAAGGCTCTTGTCGAACTCATGGGTGGAAATTTAGAACTTTCCTCTGAATTAGGAAAAGGTTCCAAGTTTTCCTTTTCTTTACCATGTTTAATCGGAAAAGGGAACGAATTTATCTCAATTAGTTCTGTAAAAAATAATGATTTGTTAAAAGGAAAAATAGTACTTGTTGCAGATGATATTCAAATCAATCGATCCATTGTGATTCGTTTTCTCAATCGTTGGGGGATTCAAACTTTAGAAGCTACAAATGGTTTGGAAGTGTTAGAAGTATTAAAGAAACAACAAGTAGATTTAATCTTGATGGATCTTCATATGCCAGTAATGGATGGGTATAACTCTACTATCGAAATTCGAAAAGATCCAAATTGGGAACATATTCCCATCATTGCTCTAACAGCGTCTGCGCAAATAGAAACTCGTAATCAGATCAAATCGGTTGGAATGAATGATTTTATTTCTAAGCCATTTAATCCAAATGATTTATTAAACCAGCTTCATATTTGGATCGGTTTTTAAATTGTAATACTATGATTCAAAATTTGAATCTAATGATAAAGCAAGGATTGTAATATCATCATCAGATCGTTTTGATTTTTGAAATTTTTCAATTTCATCGATGACCGAATCGCAAATAAACTGAGGGTGTTTGTTTGAAAGGGATTGAATTAGATTATGAAAACGATCCTCTCCGAACAACTCACCAGTTTGAATATTTCTTGCTTCGATCACACCATCGGTAAATAGAATCAAAGTTCCATTTTCAGGTAAAGGGAAACTCATTTCAATGATGTCGGATTTGATATATTCGTTAATGGCTCGTCCATAACTCGTATACGTTGTCATATTTCCATTTCTATCCAAATGAAGGAGGGGTAAGTGGCCAGCATTTGCTATCCGTAGAATTTTTTCTCTAGGATTTAAATACACAAAAAAAGCACTTACGAAATGACCTGATAATAAACTTAATAATGATTTTCTGATTTTTTCTGCTGCTAACGCTGGTTTCTCTAATATATCATTCCAGATTTCTAAAGACACTTTTGTCATTGATGCGATCATCGCTGCGGGTATTCCATGACCAGATACATCGCATAAAAATAAACCCAACTCTTTTTCTTTTACGATGATTTCAACAAAATCTCCGCCTATGTCTGTTGCAGGTGAATATCGAAAACCAAGCGGATAATCTAATGCATGTGTCCTCTTTTGAGGTAATAATCCGTTTTGTAACTTTTGAGCAATTTTTAACTGCAAATCAATTTCTTGTTTTAGTTCGTTAGATTTTCGATAGTCAGATACTCGCAAAACTAAAGCAAGCGAGAGAAAAAAAACTTCCAATGCAGAACCAAGTGGTAGTGAATAAGTTGCATAATGAATTGGTTTTATAAAACCTTGAACCGTAAAAGTATGGAGTGAAGCTCCAAACATTAACGATCCAAATGCTAGAAGGAATAAAATAACTTCCAACTTTTTCTTACTTTTAATCAATGACATAGTTGAAATTGTAATTGCGAGAAAGATTGCAATGATAATTGAAATAACTGTTAATTGTATGAAATTTCTAAGGTTTAGAAAAAATATAAAGAACATTAAAAGAATGATAAGAAAAATATAAGTATTTGTGATTTTATTAAGTTTTGAATAATAATCTTTTGTTTCTAAGAACTCTAAGGTAAATAGTAATCCGAAAATAGAAGATAGATGGATTGTAATTGGAAATAAATAATTCTTCCATGAGTTGGAATAACTAATTTCTAAGTATTGTATGAAACCAGTGAAGTAAGTATTTAGGAAGAGAACTGTCGCCAAATAAAAGAAAAAATAAAAAAACTTTTTGTATCTTAGCGTATGTGCCAAAAAGAGACTAAAGAGAAACATCATAAACCCAGCACCAAAATAAGCTGCAAAAAAGATATCCTGACTCTTTGAATAAGCTATGAATGTTCGAGAATTATATAATGAGACAAAACTAAAAATTGGATTATCTGATCTTATTTTTAAGTATATCGTTCTAGTTTCATTTGAAGATAAGGTAATGGGAAATGCAGAAATATGAGAATAGATTGGTTTATTCCTTTGTAAAACTTGTTCACCGGACCATTGGGTAATCCATTTGCCATTGATCTCAGTATGTAATTCAAAAAGATCTACAACTGGATTCGATAAGTGTAAAAAGAAAGTGTGTGGAAAATTTCCATAATGGATCAAAGTGATCTTTAGCCAAACAGGATATTGTGATCGAGGAAATGAAATTACATTCTTTGGATTGGGTCGCCAAACTGTGTTTTCATTTAGAATCTCGGATAATTGAGCTTCAGGGTTTTCTGGTATCGTATATTCAAAGTATTTGCCAATATCACGAAACTGTTTTGATTCTTCGACTGAAATGGGTAAGGACATGAGGGGGTTCACCCACAAAATGAGGAGGAGGAAAATTTTACCTTCCCTATAAAATTGCACTAATTTCCTTTCTCCACTCGTTTTCTTCTTTCTGTCATGAGAGTTTGTTATCTTCGTAAAACCAAATTGAATCCATGATGATTTCCCCGATTCCTTTTCTAGAATTCGACGAAGTTTGCTTCCCTGAAAGTCCTTTTCGAAAAAAACTTGTCACAAGAACTCAAAATTAGCAGTCTAAGGTCTAGAGTGCTAAAAGTGAGGGAACACTATGAAACAATACGACTCTAACGTCCAAGGGGCTTTGGACATTGCACAAACGGAAGCGATCAGGAGACAAAATACAGAAATCTCTCCCTATCATTTGGTCTGGGGCTTTATGACCTTACCGACTTCTGTTTCTGGGAAAACGTTAATTCAATACAAATCGACAGTGGATGAATTTTTAAAAAAACAGCCGAAAGCCTCGGGCGAGATCCCATTTGAATCTCTCCGAACATCGCCAAAACTTGCCCAATGGTTTACCATGGCATCTTCGAGAGCAGCAGAGAATGGAAGAGAGGAATTAAAAGAAGCAGATTTTTTAAAATTTTTACCCCAAATCCTACCGGAGCTGAAAATCAATTATGAAGATTTAAATGTGAAAGAAACGGACGAGGAAGTTCCAAATTTTCTCATAAATCTCAATGATTTAGCAAGAGAAGGAAAATTAGACCCTGTCATTGGTCGAAGTAAAGAAATTCGTTCTGTAATGGAAATTTTAGGAAGAAGGTCAAAAAACAATCCTGTACTCGTGGGAAGCGCTGGTGTGGGAAAAACCGCCATTGTGGAAGGGCTCGCAGAACAAATTGTCAAGGGTCGGGTTCCTGATGTACTCAAAGGGAAAACCATCTATTCACTCGATATGGGGCAATTGATGGCGGGAACGAAATACAGAGGTGAATTTGAGGAAAAACTAACAGCCCTTTTGCGTTACATCAAAGGACAAGCTGGCGAAGCAATTTTGTTTATAGATGAAATTCATCAATTAGTTGGAGCAGGTAAAACAGATGGAGCCATGGATGCTGCCAATTTGTTAAAACCAGCGCTTGCACGAGGTGAATTACATTGTATCGGAGCCACAACAGGCGATGAATTTCAAAAGTACATACTTGGTGACCAAGCATTAGAAAGACGTTTTCGTGCAGTTCCTGTTAATGAACCAAACAAAGAAGATGCGATTGAGATTTTAATGGGAATTCGAGATAAACATGAAATCCATCATGGAATTAAAATTTCTGATGAAGCAATCTATGCGTCTGTCCTTTTGTCAGACCAATATATTACTGATAAATTTTTACCAGATAAAGCTATTGATTTGGTTGATGAAGCTGCTTCTGCTTTGAAGTTATCTGCTGAAGCGATGCCAACTGAGTTAGTGGAATTAGAAAGTGAAATTCGATCCAAAAAAATATTTGCCCAAGTGGAAAAGAAAAACGAAGAAACTTTGAAAGAAATTGAAGCATTGGAGAAAAAGTTTCAAGTTGGAAAAGAAATTTGGGAAAAGGAAGTAAACTCCCTAAAACAAATTGCTTCTATTAAAAACAAAATCGATCGTGTGAAGTTTGATTTAGATGCAGCCCAACAACGTGCTGATTATACAGAAGCATCACGATTGAAGTATGCAGTGTTACCAGAGTTGGAAAAAGAACTGAATGGTTTCCAAAATAGTTGGATATTAGAAAGAAACCACATTGCAGCTGTAATCGCAAGACAGACTGGAATTCCTGTAGAAAAGATTTTAAAAACAAAACAAGAGAACTTACTCCATTTGGAAGATGATTTAAATTCTGTAGTTTATGGTCAAAAGGAATCCATCAGAGAGATTGCTGATACTCTATTGACATCTTATGCTGGAATTTCTCCTGAAACAAGACCGCTTGGATCCTTCTTATTAAAAGGACCCACAGGTGTAGGAAAAACAGAAACAGCTAAAGCAATTGCAAAGTTTTTATTCGACCAAGAAACCAATCTAGTTCGATTGGACTTAAGTGAGTATTCAGAAAAACACTCAGTTGCAAAACTCATAGGTGCTCCAGCTGGTTATGTTGGGTATGATGAAGGTGGAATATTGACAGAAGCGATTCGACGTAAACCTTACTCAGTTGTTTTATTTGATGAAGTGGAAAAAGCTCATCCTGACTTTTCTGATATTTTACTTCAAATTTTAGATGATGGTAGATTAACAGACAATAAAGGCAGAACTATCAATTTTAAGAATACTATTGTGATTCTTACTACCAATTCAAAAAATATTGAAGCTGATTTTAAACCTGAAGTTCTAGGAAGGTTGGATGCAATTTTGACCTACCATTCGTTAGATTCTTCCATTATGGAAAAACTCATCGAAAAACAACTTCGATCTCTAAATGAAAGATTAAAGGTAAAAGGGATCGTTGTGGAACTTTCAGAAAGCACAGAACATATTTTACGGGAACAGGGATTTGATCCAAAATTTGGAGCTCGCCCTTTAGGAAGTGTTTTCAATCGTATCGTGAATCGTCCTTTGGCTAAGGCGATCCTTTCTGGGACTTTAGCAGAAGGCCGTTATCGTGCGGATTGGAATGGAGAAGATCTACAATTTACCTTACTCCAAGAAACATCCTCAGTAAAAAAATAAACCGAAAGTATCCTACAAACCTCACCATAAATTAGTTTATGGTGAGGTTTGTTTCGTCTAAGGATATATTTATGTCTGAACTTAGTCTCACATCCACAATCCCTACAAACCAAACTATATCTGTGCCATTATTAGGATTAGGAGTCTGGAAATCACGACCGAAAGAATGTTTTGATGCAGTTAAATCAGCCCTAGAAGTCGGTTACAGACATATTGATACAGCAGCAATTTATGGAAATGAAGCAGATGTAGGAAGAGCGATTGATGAGAGTGGTATCAAACGTAGTGAAATTTTTTTAGTCACAAAACTTTGGAACGCAGACCAAGGTTTTGAAGAAGCTCAAAAAGCAATCGATGTATCTTTAAAAAAATTAGGTACAGATTATGTAGATATGTATTTGATTCACTTTCCAGTATCGGGAAAACGAAAAGAATCTTGGAAGGCTTTAGAAAAGATAAAAAAAGAAGGCAAAGCCAAATCAATTGGTGTGAGTAACTTTATGGTTACACACTTAAAAGAGCTGTTAAATGAAACCGAAATTATTCCTGCTATGAACCAAGTGGAATACCATCCATTTTTACAAGACACAAAACTCAAAGAATATTGTGAGAAAAATGGAATTTTGCTAGAAGCTTATAGTCCGTTAGCGCATGGTCAGAAATTAGAAGATGAGAGAGTTACCAAATTAGCTAAAAAATATAATAAATCGAATGCTCAGATTCTAATTCGATGGTCGTTACAATCTGGAAATGTTGTGATTCCAAAATCAAAAAATCCAATCCGAATTAAAGAAAACGCGGACGTGTTTGATTTTACATTATCGCAAGATGATATGAAAGAGATTTCAAACTGGAATGAAAACTTTCGCACTTGCTGGGATCCAACAACTGTTGATTAAGAATCGATTGTTCTCTCTATTTTTTTTCAAATACAAGGACGGCTGATTGCCGGTTGTCCTTTGTGCCTAAATAACCATAACCAAATGGAAATGGTAGGATTTGGTCATTCGTTTCTTTACTTAATTTAATGAGCTCAGGTTGTTCCTCAGGAAAAACTGCTCCTGATAGGTTCCATGATTTTTCATATCTACCGAAGATGCTCCTTTTCCAATTGTTTTCAGGAAAAAAACGCATTGGAAAGCCTGAGTCATCTTGCACAACGAATGTTGCATTTTTTAATAATAAGTCGCGAAAGGATTTTCTTTTTTCGCCATGAAACAAATATTCTGCCGATTTTGTAAAAATGCCAAATTCACCAAGTGCCGTAAAGTATTCATACAATCCGTCTCCAGGGATTCCTTCATGGCCAATTAAGAATATTTTAAAATATGTAAGTGTTTGTTGTTTTTGTAAATTGGGATCATATAAAGTTACTTGAAATCCCTTATATTCAATATGATTTCCGATAATTGATTTTTCTTTAGTATCAATGACTTCTTTTCCCATTCGTTTTAAAAAAGCTACAAAGACCGGAAAAGCCCCATTTAATTCTTTTTTCTTTGTTTCTTCTTTCATTTTACGGTAAGTAAAATAATTTCTACCGGCCAAGTGATCCGATAAATTGCGGATACCCGATTTCACAATGTTCTTTTCTTTAAGAGAAAGTTCATTGTATTTACTTGGATAACCGGGGTCTTCTAGTCCGAATAAAACATAGTTATCCGAATCAGGATAAAAGGAAAATAAATTCAAAACATCGATTCCACTAAAAGGATAAACCACTGTTTTAACTTTTGGATGAAAATCTTTTTGTTTTAAATACACAGTGATCGATTCTTTCGTACTAATCAACTTGTTCCAACTGGCATCCATTTCTCTTTTGTGAACTGGATCTGTGTTGATACTCCCAGCCCATTCATCAAATATTACAGACTCACTAATCTCAATGTTTGATTTCTTTTCTTGGAATAGGCATTGAAAATTCAAAAAAATTATTAAAATAAAAATTTTTTTCGTCATATTTTTCGGTAAGTTTAGATGGAAATCACCGAGGCTATCGATAAAGTACTAAATGCAAAGAAGGAGCTAGAAGCTGCTTGGGATGGAAATCCATTACCTTCTTTTATATTGAACAATGATCTAAAAATCCTCAGATGTAATGCTTCTGCAACAGAACTTTTTCAGACATCCTTTTTTCAGCTGATCGGTAAAGATTTTGTAAATCTTTTTTGGAAGGAGGAAATTCAAGAAGAAATTCGTTCATCTTGGATAAGGCGGGCAGGAAAGTCTTCTTTCCCTGTGATTCTCTCTCGTTTAAACGGATCATTTCAAATACTTTCTCAATCCATTTCTAATAACCAAAGAGTTTTATACATTGTAAATCTGGATTCAATTCGTGTTCCTGAAAATCGAGAAGAGGAAGTAAGATTAAAACTCGCTTTAGAAAGTGGGCAAAGTGGTGTATGGGATTTTTCCCTTCGATTAGGGAAGGCTTATTTTAGTCCAGAATATGTTCGAATGTTAGGATTTGAAGTCGAACATTTCCCCCAAAATTTTTCACATTGGGAAACATTGGTACATTGGGAGGATCGGGAACAGATTCGAACTCTATTTGAAAATTATCTGAATGGTCATATCGATTCACATGATACCGAAATTAGAATGTTCACTAGATCGGGAAAATCAATTTGGGTTTGGAGTAGAGGGAAGGTTGTTGAAAGAGATGAAAATGATTTACCGATACGTGTTGTCGGTACGCATATTGATATAACGGAACGTAAAAAAACTGAAATTAGAACAGCAGCTGTAATAGACATAGGCCAAAAAAGTTCGCTATTAGAGAAAGAGATAAGCATTTTTAATTTAGCTTTAAGTTATTCATTACAATTAACTGAGAGTAATTGGGGAAAAATTAGATTAATTCGAGACGAAGTTATTGAAAAAGAATTTGGATTGTATAAGATTCGAAATCAATCATCTTCCGAATATTTACCAATTGAACCTACAACTGTTTTTCCTAGAATCTTAAGAGAGATGAGTTTGAAGTTTTTCTTAAGAGAGAATGAATATTTCGAATTGTTATTATATAATAAAAGAACAGAATTTGAAGAAATTGATTATAAAGAAGTTGAATTACTCGGTACAGAACTGGTTCAAATTTTAATTAGAAAAAGAACGGAAGATTTGCTTTTGACTAGCGAATGGAATCTTCAGTCAATTGTCGAATGTTCACCTAATGGAATTTTGATTCTAGTAAATGGTCAAATTCAATTTTTCAATAGAAGTTCAGAAATCCTACTTTTGCAAAATAAAAACCAGATGAAGAATAAAAAAGTTTCTGAGGTTTTTGGTTTTTTGAATGGCGATGATCCGTTTGAGTTTATTCAAAATTTATCTAACAATGGATTTGCGCCTGATCAAAATGTTATTGAGAAAAATATCATTTTATCAAATGGACAAAAAAAATGGGTTAGTTTTTGGGCAATTGAAATTATATATAATGGAGAAGTTTCGCTTTTAGTTTACCTGAATGACCTTTCTCGGGCAAAGGATACAGAAACTCAATTATTACAAAGCGAAAAATTAGCTTCGATAGGTCAATTGGCTGCGGGTGTCGCTCATGAAATCAACAATCCAATGGCATTTATTTCGAGTAATCTAGAAACCATGAAAAGATATCATAAGATTCTTTCGCATTACTTTGAAAAAGCAAAGATAGAACTTTGTCGATATTCTGCGGATCCAAATGTTCTAGAAATGATAAATGAATGGGAGAAGGCAGATATATCGAATATATTGTCTGATACTTCCGAAATGTTAGATGAATCTATTGATGGTGCTAGTCGTGTAGTGAGTATCGTAAGTAATATAAAAAGTTTTGCTCATGTAAATAAGGAAGAGAATTTTACTCGATGTAATCTTAATGAAATCGTTACATCTGCTATCAATATAAGTCAACATAATATAAAGTATTATAGTATTGTTGAATTTAATGTTGCTAATGAATTGCTTGAAATTTCGTGTCATCCTCAAGAGCTCGGACAAGTCATTATTAATTTGATTGTTAACGCTGGTCATGCTATTGAAGAAAAGAAAGAACATGGATTGTTTCCGGATTCACAAGGTGAAATGCCAGGTAAAATTGAAATTAATACGAAGTTATGCATACTGGAAAATAACAAACAATATGCGGAAATAAAAATTAAAGACAATGGTATAGGAATTCCAGAAGAGTTACAATCAAGAATTTTTGATCCTTTTTTCTCTACAAAGGAAATTGGTGAAGGAACAGGGCTTGGTCTGTCAATTAGTATGGACATTATCAGAAAACACAAAGGGAAAATAGAACTAGAGAGTGTCCGTTGTGCGGGCACTACATTTTCGATATATCTGCCAACCCATCAGGAGGATTAATATGGTTACGAATAGTATTGATCAGATGATCAAAGATATTGAGTCACAATTGACGGATGTCAAAAAAGAGGAAAAAATTTATAAGATCGTCATGGTAGATGACATAAAATCTATTTCGTCATCTATGAAGCGAGAATTATCATTTGTCGCAAGAAAAATAGATAATGTAAAATTAGTGATGGTGGATATTCAAGATCCAGAAATTGCTTTTGAATATTTACAAAAATCAAAACCAGATCTTTTGATTTCCGATGTTAAAATGCCTTATTTAATGGGAGACAAATTAATAGAAGCAGTTAAGAAATTATATCCAGAGTTACCTGTCATTGTGGTCACAGGTTTTGCAACGAAGGAAAATATTCTTTCTGTTTATAAATCAGATAAAAACAGCATTATTTTGTCAAAACCATGGGAACCAGAACGATTGGTCGCCGCAGTCAATCAGATGTTAGGTACAAATTTTCAATGGAATGATTGATGGGCAAAAAAAAACCGGCCCGGGAAACCCCGAACCGGTCAATGGTTCCTAAAAAGAAAGCCTTTGTGTGTTTATTCGCCGACTGCGATGTCTCCATCCCCTTCAGTAGAGAAACTAACAGGTTGTTTTGTTTTTGTTTCCTTCGTTTCTTTGGGATCCCTTTCAATGGATTTCACTTCTCGTGTTTGGATTTTCGCTTGGTCCAAAAGAGGAAGTGCATTGAGGTCTCGTACTTGGTTTTCAATTTTAAAAGCAATGTCTGGATTCTCTAAAAAGAAGTTCCTGACTTGTTCTTTTCCTTGTCCAATTTTTTCACCGTTGTAAGA
Source organism: Leptospira bouyouniensis (assembly GCF_004769525.1). NCBI lineage: Bacteria > Pseudomonadati > Spirochaetota > Leptospiria > Leptospirales > Leptospiraceae > Leptospira > Leptospira bouyouniensis. The sequence goes on from NZ_RQFT01000010.1 coordinate 111,099, forward strand.
ATACCAAGATCCAGCTTTTGCTACTAAATCATGCCTAACTGCCAGATCAATGAGTGAACTTTCACGGTTGATTCCATTCGCATACATAATATCGAATTCAGCCTGACGGAAAGGTGGCGCACATTTGTTTTTCACCACTTTCACACGCACTCGGTTCCCAACTGGTTCCTCTTTTTCTTTGAGAGTTTCAATTCTACGGATGTCAAGACGAATCGAAGCGTAGAATTTTAATGCATTTCCACCTGTCGTCGTTTCCGGACTTCCGAACATCACTCCGATTTTCATACGGATCTGGTTGATGAAAATGACTGTTGTGCTGGATTTTGAAATGGTTCCAGTGAGTTTACGAAGGGCTTGTGACATGAGGCGCGCTTGTAGACCCATGTGGGAATCTCCCATATCCCCTTCAATTTCTGCCTTAGGGACAAGGGCCGCAACAGAGTCGATGACAATGAGATCTATGGCATTGGAGCGAACGAGAGACTCGCAGATTTCCAAAGCTTCTTCGCCGTTGTCAGGTTGGGCAACGAGAAGGTCGTCCACGTTCACACCCAGTTTTTTGGCATAAGATGGATCGAGAGCATGTTCGGCATCGATAAAGGCAGCAATGCCACCTTTCTTTTGTGTTTCTGCAATGGCAGATAAAGTAAGCGTTGTTTTACCAGAGGACTCAGGTCCATAAATTTCAATGATACGACCTGATGGAAATCCACCAATTCCTAGAGCGATGTCAAGGTCCAAAGAGCCAGTGGATACCACATTCATCTCGGACATACGAGTATCGGCACCGAGACGCATGATGGATCCTTTTCCGAATTGTTTTTCAATTTGGCCAAGGGCGGCATCAATTGCCTGTTTTCTTTGGTCTGTTTCTTTTTCTAGTGCCTTGTCAGCTTTCTCTTTTTTCATGAATCAATCGTTCTCCTAAGTCGGTGTTCCGAAAGACTAGGTAGGGGACTTTGCCAGTTGGTTTCAAAAAATCCACCTGACACCTCAAGGATGAACCCATCCCTTCCGAATTCCACTCTTTTTCTCTTTCGAAGTGACTCCATTATGCCTTAGGCCTGGGACAAACTAGGGTTGGGAGCGGAATTTTTCTGGATTATGTCTTTTTTTTCCGATTTCAACACTAAACAAAATGTAAGTACTTGTATAGTATTTTTTTAGAGCGGGAGAAAGAAAACTTAGCCGATAGTTTTGATGTATGACCCTGCCTGTCCTTGAAGTCCAAATTCCCGAACATTTTCCCCAAGTGATGGCGGATTTATTTCGCAGTTACCGTACCTATTTAAAAATTGAAAAAAATTATTCGGAACATACCTTGTTCGCATATTTAAGGGACTTGAAGTTCTTTTTCGAATTTTGTTTGAAAGAGGAAATTGATATTCTCAGTGTTGATGTTCTGGATGTGAGAGCCTACTTTGCTGATTTAAAATCAGCTAAAAAACAAGACAAACGAACACAAAGTCGTAAACTTTCTTCTCTTCGAACGTTTTATAAATTTTTATTCCGCGAAGAAAAAATTGGAGCCAATCCAATCCTTCAAGTTAGTTTCCCTAAAACCAAAAAGAGATTACCTAAAAATTTCACTCCTATTGAAACAGAAGACATACTTGATTATGAAGATCCTGAAAAAAAAGAAGTTCTAGGTAAACGTGATAAAGCAATTGTCGAAGTTTTGTATAGCACTGGACTTCGTGTGTTTGAGTTAGTGAATGCAAAGTTAAGTGATTTAAATGAAGAGTTAACATCGCTTAAAGTAATGGGGAAAAGAAGAAAAGAAAGATTTGTTTTCATCGGTCCTGAAGCAAAAGAAGCTTTGAAAGATTATTTGGATGAACGAGGAAATAGTGGCCCTGAAGAGATTTTTTTAAATCAAAGAGGTGGTAAATTAACAACTCGGGGTATCCGTTATATTTTATCTGAAAGAAGGTCAGTGATGGGTATGGAAAAAGCCATTACTCCTCACAAATTTAGACATACGTTTGCAACAGACTTACTTAATGCAGGGGCTGACATTCGCGCTGTACAAGAGTTACTCGGTCATTCATCATTGTCGTCAACACAAGTGTATTTGAGTGTTTCGAGAGACAGACTGAAAGAAGTGTATCGAAATGCGCATCCGCATGCAAAGAAGTAAGGGGGCGCTTTAGGGTATAATCTCCCCGCCCTGAATTGGGTGGGGTTCTGGACCCGCCACCCAATGCCTCTCCTCTATCACAATGATTGCCTTTTGACAAACAAATCCTTAAAAAACAAAAAATAATTTTCAAAGAGTTCATGGTTTTGTAATTTGAGTCTACAAATTTATAGTTGACTATAAAAATATGGCCAGCTATAAAAAGTTAGCTATGCGAAATGAAATTCGAACTAATGACCCATTGGCAAAATTTCCTTTAAAAGAAAGAAAATTTGCAAGGACTCGAACGAATCTCGTCGTTGGATTATTGAAATTATTGGAGACAAGGTCCCTGGATGAGATTAAGATCACAGAACTTTGTCACTATGCTGAAATTTCGGAACCGACATTTTATAATTATTTTCCAGAAAAAGATGATCTGGTCTTACATTATATTCAAATTTGGAGTTTGATGGTAACAGTTTTTGCTGAAGAGAATCAGCAAACAAATTCTGGATATGGATTGATTCATTCTCTATTCCAATTGACTGCAAAAGAATCAAAAAAGAATCCTAAGATTCTTTTGGAGATCATTTCATTCCAGACAAAGAAAAAATCGAAGCGCAAACCAAAACCATTAACGGAAGCAGAAAGAATCCTTTTATTTCCAAACTTTCCGGGAATCGAATCACTTCCTATCGGTGGAATAGAAATGATTTTAGAAAGAGCAATGGAATTATCACTTAAGAATCAAGAACTTCCAAAAGTTACCAATATAAAATATCTTTCCTTAGCGATTGCGAGTTGTTTTTTTGGGATTCCAATTTTGGCGTTCCAATTAGGTGAAAACTTGGAAAAACTTTGGATTGAATCATTTCATTACATTTGGTTGGGTGCTGGTGGTTCAATTCAAAAAAAATCAAAAAGAGCAGGTAAGATATGAAACTCATCTCTAATCAATATATACTCCTTATCATCGGAGGTGTGTTAGTTGGTTTTACTGGAATGAATTGGAATATTCCTTTTTTTGGTTGGTTTGTATTTGTTCCATTTTTGCGTTATATACGCCTGGGGTATTCGTTCAAACTTCTTTTGATGAGTTTGGTATTTTTTCAAATTCTTTCAACACTCAGAATTGTAAGTGAGCCATTTCATTTGTGGATCGCTGTATTTTCTGGCTTACAAGCAGGTTTTATTTTTACAATCTTATTATGGATTTGGAATTTTTTTAGAATACGATATCCTAAATCGATTTCACCAATTTTATCCTTCGCATTTTTATTTACAATCGTTGAATGGATCGGAGCCTATGAAACCGATTTAGGTGTTTGGGGAATGTTGGCAAATAGCCAAATTGGAAATCTAATTTTACTACAATCAGCTTCAATCTTTGGTGCGACAGGGATTAGTTTTATACTTTATTTATTTAATGTAACTTTTGAACATTTTTTTAGCGAAATTCTCGACCAAAAGAAACTCACTCATTCCACGATTAAGTTTACATGGATCACAATTTCTATTTTGATTTTGACAAACGTGTATGGAACGTTTCGTTTGAGCCTTGGAATTCCTGGTAAACAAATTCGTGTAGCTGACATAACAAGTAAATTTGAAATCCAAACCATTTGGGAGAACCCGAACGAAAATATTAAAAATACACAACTAACAATTGAAAGGACAAGGATGTCAGCCAAACAAGGTGCAAATGTTGTGGTTTGGAATGAAGGAGCAGTCCTTGTCACAGTCGAAGCAGAGGAAGAATTTTTAAAATTGGTTTCTTCCATTGCTAACGAAGAACAAATCGAGATCATCGCAGCTTATATCGTTCAAAAAACTTCTGGAGGATTCTTTTTTGACAATAAATTAGTTTGGTTTGCAAAAGATGGGAAACGTCGGCAAACATATTATAAACAATTTTTGGTTCCTGGTGAACCTGTTTCCAAAATACCGTCCGAGATCAAAGCCATTGATACTGAATTTGGGAGAATGTCTGTGGCCATTTGTTATGATTTCGATAGTTTGCGTCTAACAGAAATTCACTCAGAATATGGATCAGGGATAACTCTGATTCCCGCTTCAGATTGGAAAGGTATTAGTCCCTTCCACACGGAAATGGCTGTGATTCGAGGCATTGAAAATGGCTCATCCATTGTCAGGTCTGCACGAAGTGGTTTATCGGGTGTCTTTGATGCCTACGGAAGGCCCAAAGGTACTTTAGATTATTTTGAAGAAAACGATGGAATCCTCATATCTTCTGTCGCAACTTCAAAATTGAACACTGTATATTCTAGATTTGGAAATTGGATTGTTTGGATTGGAATCGTCAATTTACTCCTTTCGGGGTGCAAAATCGTTTATTTTGTCATAAAAAGAAGTATAGAAGATCCAAACGAAGTTTAGATGATCAAAATTCTAATATTAGAATTTTTCTAAATTATTGATTGAACAAAAAATTCGATGTATCATCCTTTGGAGTCGGCATTTCGATTCTTTTTCAAGTCTGAAATGCGAAAGGATGAACGATGACACTGGTAGCTGAAAAATCCATATTGCTTGTCGAAGATGAAGCCATTTTAGCTCTCTATGAAAAAAACCAATTGGAACAAGGTGGATATAAGGTAACACATGTTTCATGTGGAGAAAATGCAATCCAACTTGTCATCGAAGAAGAAAACCCGTTTGATTTGATATTAATGGACATCGATTTGGGAAAAGGACTCGATGGAACAGAGACGGCAACACATATCCTGAATCATAAAGAAATACCGATCGTCTTTTTATCATCACATACGGAAAGGGAAATTGTTAAAAAAACAGAAAGTATCACTTCATATGGATATGTTGTTAAAAATTCTGGATTCACGGTTTTGGATGCTTCAATAAAGATGGCTTTCAAACTTTTTGAAGCAAATGAGTTAACAAAAAGTAAAAAAGAACATCTTGAAACCGTATTACATTCGATTGGCGATGGAGTGATTGCAACCGACAAAGATGGAAAAGTCATTCGAATTAATCCAGTCGCAGAAAAATTAACAGGTTGGACTCACGATGATGGAGTAGGGCTTACAATCAATGAAGTCTTCAATATAATTAATGTTAAAACAAGGCTTAAAGTTGAAAATCCAGTGGATATCGTTTTAAAGACCAATGCCGTTGTTGCCTTAGCCAATCATACTGTTTTAATTGCAAAAGATGGAGCGGAATACCAAATTTCCGATTCTGGTTCACCCATAAAAGATTTAAATGGTGAAACGAAAGGTGTGGTTTTAGTTTTTAGAGATATCACTGCCGAATACAATGTCCAGAGCCAAATCGCAAAACAAGCGAATATGCTCAATAATGTATTAGATGCAGTGATTGGAACTGATTTCACTCAAAAAATAAATTATTGGAACAAAGCTGCTGAAAAAATATTCTTTTGGAAATCAGAAGAAGTGATAGGGAAAAATATTCTAAAAGTATTGAAAACCAATTACTCTAATTTTTCAGAGCAGGAGATCATTGAAAAAGTAAATTTAGAAGGAAGTTTTATCGGGGAAGCAATTCAGGAAGCAAAAGATGGAAGCCTTCGTAATATTGAAATCAATTTAGTTTTGTTGAATGATGAATTTGAATTACCTTCGGGTTATATTTTTGTAGCAAGGGACATATCTGATCGACTCAAAGCTCTCAAACAAATCAAAGAATCAGAGGCAAAACTAACACAAATCATAGAATCCGCGATGGATGCAATCATTAGCATCGATAAATCAAAAAAGATAATATTATTCAATGGTGCTGCAGAAAAAATGTTCGGATACGAATCGAACGAGATTATAGGGAAACCATTAGACCAACTGATTCCTGAAAGTTTTCGAAACCAACACGATAAACATATTGATCAATTTGGTAAAACTGGAGTGAGTCGAAGAGCCATGGGTGCATTAGGTGAAATCAGTGGATTACGTTCTAACAAGGAAGAATTTCCAATTGAAGCATCAATCTCTCAGATTTCAGTGAATGGTGAAACACTTTTTACGGTTATATTGAGAGATGTAAGTGTAAGGACGATATCTGAATCTAAAATTCAGAAATTATTACATGAAAAAGAAAACATTTTAAAAGAAATTCACCATCGAGTTAAAAATAACATGAGTTCCTTATTTACTTTGCTTACCTTACAAGCGAAATCCCAAGAAAATCATTCTGTACAACACATATTGTATGAAGCTGCCGGTAGAATTAAAAGTATGATTGTTTTGTATGATAAACTTTATCATTCCGAGACAGACAATAGTGTTTCAATCCAAAACTATTTTCCTTCCATTTGTTCAGAAATCGTTTCGATTTTTCCAAAAAATGTAGATGTAAATCTAAATATTCTCGAAGAACCGATTGAATTAAACGCTAAATTGTTATCCTCTTTAGGAATAATTTTGAATGAATTGATTACAAATTCAATGAAACATGCATTCATTGAAATTCAAAATCCAGAAATCAGATTAAATATTTCCAAACATAAAAATATCTTATCTTTGGAGTATTCAGACAACGGAATTGGAATACCTGAAACAATTTCCTTTCAGAATACACCTGGGTTTGGGTTACAACTCATTGGGATGTTGACTGAACAAATTGAAGGTAAAATCAGAATTGACAGAACAAACTATCCAAAGGTGATATTAGATTTAAAAGTATAACTAGTATTTTTTTTATGCAATGAACTAGAATATTAGTTTACCTTTCCATGAATTGGACTGCTATTCACCAATGGGCAAACTTCAAATTTTTGTAGTTTTATGTTATTTTATACCAGTACTCGTGATCATTTTTCCCGTTGGACTGGTTTTCTCCTATTTGTTCAAAATCACGAAACTTGACAAATGGTCTAATCGGATTAATAATTTTTTGGGATATTTTTGGTATCGTTCTTTTTTCTTTTTAACAGGAAGAACCTTAGAAGTTTCACTTGAAAATTGGAATCCTGAAGGGAATAATCGATTTTTGATTTGTAATCATACAAATGCTTTAGAAGTTCCATTAATTGTCTCACTTCCATATTTAGCCAAATCTAAAGATGTTCGTTTGTCTTACTTAGGTGGAGATATCATCCAAAGATATAAAATCATACCACTGATGATGCATAAAACAATTGTAGAAGCTGTCATTTATTCCGAAAAACGGCCAAACTTTCGAAACTTTAAAAATGATGTTCTACGTGTATTAAAAACTAGGTCAATTTTTCTTTATCCAGAAGGTGAAAGGACATTTACAGAGGAGATCAGGCCATTTCAAACAGGTGTGATGAAAATTGCTTATAAATTTCACATCAACTTAGATGTATTTGTTGTCAGCGGATTTATGGGATATTCAAGTTTGGAAGAATACAAACATTTAGCAAATTCAAAAACAATTTATTTTCATTATTGTGGTTCTATTTTAGCAAAGGATTATCCAACATTTGAAGAGTATCTTTCAAAAGCTGAAAATTTAATGAAAAAGAAGAAAAAATATTTGGAGGAAAAAGAACTATCTTTGGTCAACCAAACGTAAAGTTTTATGGAATTTTGGGACTCAAATCTTACAAGATTTTTGTCCTATCATGGTCTTTTATGCAACATGTATCTCTCATAAGAAAGTTTTAGACAACTTTGACGGACAATTCTTTTTTCCAATATTACTTTAACATACTATCTGCAACTTAGAATCGATCCACCAAAGAATTTTTTTTGAAATGATCTAACTTGAATAATGGTTTCGAATCGATTCATCTTGCGATCATTGGTTTCATTTTTCTAAAAAAACTGAATCGTATTGAAAACAAAATAAAGAAAAGGGAAGTGGAAGACCAAAAGCGGGGATGGTTTAAACTGACTCTTGTATGTTTTCTATGAATGGAGTTAGTGCATCCATTGACTGTTCTAACCATCTTTACCCATGGGTATGATAAATTTTTTACACAGAATCCCTTGAAACATTTTCACTGGCTGATATTTTCGAGAAGTATCAACATTTGTTTCCCTTCCCGAGGACAAGGAAATCAAACACCAAAGTTACAGTTTTGACGGTAAACCTTTGTTCATCGGTCCAACTTTCATTTTTATCGGTTTGGTCCGACCTGTTATGCCCGATGTACCGCCAATCAACAGCAAAAAAATCGGATTCATCATTCGATTCTACTTTCTGTTACAGTAACGATTGTCATATTTTTGTATTTTTACTTTGGAATTGAGGTAAATCCTATTTTATCTCGTATTTTTTTTTAAAATGTTTTACCTTTTTTGAGAATGTGCCTCTATTGATCTGTTGAAGAAAATACCAACACAATCGGAAAATCATATGAAAAAAATCTTACTCCTACTTCTCGTTTTTGTATCAATCACACAATGCCAAAAATTTGTATTTTGGCAAAACGAATCAAAGGATGAAGTTTCTGGGGCCGTTGTCACTTTTTTGCAAGGCCAAGTCACGATCATGAATGAAGGAAAGGAAAAGTTTGCAGTACTCGGTGATGTGATCAAACCCGGGGATCGAATTTTATCGAAACTTGGAAAGGTCGACTTACAAACATACCGTGGGGAAATCATCCGGATCAAAGAGAATTCGGACGTTTTATTTCGGGATTTTGCAGGAACTACGAGACCTAATACCGACATCCACATTTGGGCAGGGAATCTTTTAGTCAAATCAGTCAAACTCAAAGCAAATGAAAGCCTTTCGATAACTTCGCCTACAATGGTGGCGGGGGTTCGTGGTACCGTATTTTCTTTTGAATTGGAAAAGGGTTCTGTTCCGAAGGTGAAGGTATATGAAGGAGCTGTCGCCGTTGCTTTTAAAACCAGTCCGAAGCTCATCGAACTCAATGATGGTCTTTCTAAGGATAGTTATGATCGTTTAGTAAAAACATTAGAAGAAAACGAAGTGGTTCTTGAACCAGGTGAAACCTTAGAGGTGAACCCAAGCCTCAATGAATTGGTATATATCATCAATGCAAAGATGGCAGCATCAAGTTTCACTAAGGACGAAATCGCTGGATTTTCGGATGTTCAGAGTGGAATCAAGAAAGTGGAGAGTCCAATTTCACCACAAGAAAAAGCAGAAGTTGAAACTCTCGTTTCGGTGGATCCTGATCTCATTCAAAAACAAGTAGAAAACAAAGGTGAAAACAATCAAGTTTCACAAGAAATTGTTGAGAACATTGAAAAGGAACATGAAAGCAAACGTAACGTTGCAATTTCTAATATTACATCCAATGCTGAAAAGATGAATTTAGACGAAGAAGAAGAAATTCAAAAACATTACAGTGTTTTAGAAACAATTCATAAGTCAAATGGAGAAGTTCTTTCAGGAGCCGTAGTGGCTCAACTTGGTGATATCTTCATCGTGCATTCCACAAAAGGGGTGATGCAATTGAAAGTGGATGAAATCGAATATGTCGAATACAAAAACTTTAAAGTGCAAACTAAGACGAAAAAGTAATATACAATCAGTAACGGCGATCCTTTTAAAATAGGATCGCTGCCTTTTGCATTATGTATCTTCTCCATTTTATGTGTGAATCACTCAATTCCCGAGAAGAAAATTACCAAAATCAGATACGAAACAATTTACAAATATTTCTGAAGGTCTAAGATCGACCCCTATGAGTATTCGCCAGAGGGTTTCTCTTTTTATCGCAGGAATTTTGTTTGTTGGTTTTACAATATTAACCTCCTTTCAGATCTACCGTACCATCACGGATCTGAAATCGGAAATCCAAGAAAATGCAAAAATCACCTCTGAAAAATGGTCCTTCCAAATCCAAGAACATTTGAATGCGATGATGGGAGTGATTCGTGGGTATCGATTTGCTTTATTTTATGCCTCACCTCCTCGGGACTCAATGGTAAGCAGTCTTAGGGAAATTTTGGAAAGGAACGATAATATTTTTGGGATTTGGTTGTGTTATGAACCAAATGCCTACGAAGGTAGAGATGCCGCTTTTATTGGAAAACCTGGGCACGATAAAACAGGAAGGTTTATCCCATACTTACACCATACACTTGATGGAAAAATTAATTTTGAACCACTTGTAGATTATGACAATCCGAATGGAGCTGGAGACTTTTACCTCCAGGTAAAAAAAACAAACAAAGCAAAAGTTTTTGGACCCTATGAATACCTTGCAGGTGGAAAAAAAATCCAAATGATATCACTTGTTGTTCCCATTTATCCTAAAGGAAAATTTTTAGGTGCCGCCGGGATCGATTTAGACATAAGCACCTTACAAGAAAAAATTGGAGACAACAGAGCATTCCGCGGGCAAGGATATATATCATTTATTTCAGATAACGGAACCTATGTGATGTATGGTCAGGATAAAGGAAAACTTGGTACAAAAATACAAAATCCTGACCATCTGAAAATATATTTAGAGAAATTGAAACTCGGGGAGATGTTTACCATTCACCATGATGGAATCACCGACTATTTTACACCCTTTCATATAGGAAAAGATCCTCAATTTTGGGCGTTACAAGTCAGTATCCCTGATTCGATCGTAACAGAACAAGTCACGAAAGTTGTAATAAGCTCAATTACAATTTCACTTTTGATTCTTTTTGTTGTATTGTTTTTCTTAAATTTTGTGTTTAAGAATCTGATTAGCAATCGCTTAAACAAAGCCATTTCCTTTTCTTCTCAAATTGCGAGTGGCGATTTATCTACGAACGCCGATGAAATCAACCAAGATGAAATTGGAAGTTTGTTAGAATCTATGAATCAAATGAGGAATAGTTTGGTTTCCATTATCGGAGATATCAAACTTACAGTACACAAATTGGGAAACCAATCGACGCAGATGGCATCTACATCTCAAAATTTGTCAGACATATCACAAACCCAGGCAAGTGCAGCAGAAGAGTCTTCAGCTGCAGTAGAAGAATTATCTGCTTCCGCTGACAATGTTGGTAAGTCGATGGAAGAAGCAGTTCTCAAAATGAAAGAAATTGACAAGTCTGTATTAACCCTTCGTGAAGAAGTGCAAAACATTAATAAAGAAATGGAATATCTTGCCAAATTTGCATCCGAATCAAGAGAACACGCTGTGATTGGTGAAACAGCTATGAATGAATCAACGAAAGCAATGGAAGACATCGGTGAAAAGGCAGAACGAATCAGTGAGGTTTTAGATATCATCACTGAAATTTCGGAAAAAACAAATTTATTAGCTTTGAATGCGGCCATTGAAGCAGCAAGAGCAGGGGATGCTGGAAGAGGATTTGCAGTCGTTGCAGAAGAAATTGGAAAACTCGCCTTACAAACTGGAGCTTCGGTAAAAGAAATTGGTGACCTTGTTTTTTCTACTAATTCAGCAGTCGAAAACGGGAACAGAAAGGTATCGGAAGCTGCTCAAGTTTTAAACTTGTTGAATAATCGTGTCAAAGAATTTGAAACTTCAGCAAAACGAGTATTAAACTCTGTTCTTAAGCAAGAAAACAATGCAAAAGATATAGCACAAAATTCGAACCTACTTACAAATCTAAATTTACAAATCGAAGAGGCAGTTTTTGAACAAAAACGTGCCACCGAAGAAATATCTAAAACAATCATTAGCATTTCAAATGGAACGCAAGATGTTGCCTCTGGTTCAGACCAACTAACGATTGTCTCGGCAGAGATTGCATCACAAGCTTCCTACCTTTCCACTCAGGTAGAGAAGTTTAAATTGACATAAAAAAGGTCCACATATGTGGACCTTTTTCAAAATGTTTGGATTGATTGTTTAAAATCTTATTTTGAGAAAAATCTTTTCTCAACTTCGTCTGGAAGTTTTTGTCCTGTAAGTTTAGCCCTTTGAACCAATTCCCAGAAATATCTGTAAGTTGCACGGTCATGAAGGTCACCATCGTGTTGGATTGGTCCCCAATCTGCATCTTGTGCTTTGATAAGGATATCACAAGCGGTTTGAGTTTCTGCAAAGTTAGGTGCCATAGCATCCAAAATCGATTGGATTTGTGCTGGATAAATTGACCACATACGTAAAAAACCAAACTCATCGTGAGCTCGTTTTGCATCTTGGTATGTTTGGTATGTGTTTTTCAAATCTAAAGTTACGTTGTGTGCAGGGATCACTCCATTCATAAGAGCCGCAGCAACCATAGAAGATTTTGCACGTCGAAGTAATTCGTGATCAAACTGTCCTGGTGACTTCATACAAGAAGCAGGGATTGCACCGTGGTGACCAGAGATGAAGTCCATTAATCCAAAATCCAAAACTTGTAACCAAGGCAAACTTGCGATTTCAAATACATCGTTAAGTGCACCGTGTGTTTCAATTAATACGTGAATTGGAATTTCTCTTTTGATCCCAGCTTTTTTACAAGCTTCTTGGATGTAAGTGATTTGTTCTTTTACTTGGCTTGCTTTAGTTGGTTTTGGAATTGTGATATAAGCAATTACATTTCCTGCACCTGGAACGATGATATCAATATCACCTCTCCAATGTTCGTTTGTATAATCATGAATACGAACACCACTCATTTTATGTTTGTTCAATTCAGAATTTTGAATACGAACAATCATTTCGGCATGTTCTTTTTCTTTCCCTGTTTGGGCACCGTCTTCACAGTCCATCGTAATATCAAAAAGACCACCAAGTTTGTTTTGTAACTCGAGTGCTTTTGTGATGAGTTTTTCAGATCCAGCGAAGTGTTCACAAGCAGGGATGATAGGGAAAGGTTTTTCTCCTGCAAAGAGAGCTGATTGCGGGTGAGTCAGTGCCATTTAATATACCTTTTTCGGATTTTTTTACCAAGTTTTGTGAATTTTGCCTGTCGTCCAGGATTTAATGCCAAAATCTGAAGGGATCTAACAGCATTCAGACCTACCTTTGCAATCAATCGTCAATTTTACACTGGTAGTAACGTTACTATGTTTGCAAACTTTTCTGGGGCGAACCCTTGCAAACAAGGGCCGGGCCAGTCCGGGCTCCGCCTTCGGCTCCGGTCGAAAAATCGACTTCCCCTTCCTGTCCCTTTCGCAATCTTAGTAGAGAATTGGAACCGAACGAACCTTACACCCCACCAGGTGGACCACCTACTGCGAATCCAAATATCAAACTCCTCTTCCAAAAATGGGGTGAGGAAAAAATTCGTCATTTGGTCTCAGACTTTTATGACCGTATCAAAGAATCTGAAATCCGATGGATGTTCCAAGGTGATTGGGAACTTGCAAAAGAAAAACAAGCTGATTTTCTCATCCAGGTGTTAGGTGGACCAAGTTATTATATCGAGAAATGGGGACCCGCAAGGATGCGGATGCGCCATTTCGTTTTTCCTATATCAGAAAAAGAACGATCCATTTGGTTTCAATGTTACGATGAAGCCTTACAGGGATTTGATTTTGAACATGATGATAAAATTGATTTTCTATATTTTTTAGATGGATTTAGTGGATGGATGGTTAATCGGAAAGAACCACCATGGGAAAAGTATTCCTGAAACCCATTTGCCAATAGTTGCAATATTAGGTTTTCAGAAAATTTACAGTGAATGTAAATTTGCTATGGCTTCAAAAGGAATCTCTCAAAATCAATTGCAATAATGGAAATAGTCTTAAAATTTCAAATGATAGGCTTTTAATTGTGATTTTCTAAGAGTTTTAAGATCACTGCTTTTTGTGCATCCAATCGATTTTCAGCCTGCGTAAAAATGATAGAACGATCGCTTTCGACCATTTCCCGTGTGATTTCATAACCTGCGTGAATTGGCATATCATGCATTACTTTTGCCTTTGAATGTTTCATTAGCTCTGCATTCAATTGATAAGGCATCATCATTTGGATGCGTTCTTCTTTTTCTTTTTGGTATTTTGGGTCATTAAAAAATTCCATATCAACCCAAGTATCTGTATAAACATAATCTGCATGAGAAACTGCTTTTTTAACATCCATTTCCCAAGAAATCGTTCCCTTCTTTTGTGCTCTGTCGATCGCTTCTGAGACAATGGATTCTTTTGCCGCAATTGGAGTGACCAAAATCAAATGGATACCTAGGGCAGCTGTGATTTCTACAAGCGAATTGGCGACATTATTGTGGACTCCAATATAACATAATTGTTTCTTTTTCCAATCACTCGGTGAATCCATAACAATCGTTAATATATCTGCCAATGATTGGCAAGGATGAAATAAATTACAACATCCATTGATGACAGGTACAGTGGAGCCTGATTTTAAAACTAAAAGATCTTCATGTTTTTTGAGTCGAGCCATGATAATGGCGACATTACTTGATAGATACTTTCCTTCAAAGTCAATGTCAGAAAGTAAAAAATTGGAAGCCATCCAATCCAAAAAAATCGCATGCCCACCTAGTTCCGTCATTCCAGCTTCGAATGAAACCCTGGTCCTTGTCGAAGTCTTTTGGAATAACATTGCAAGTGATCTACCCGACATGTGACCAGAAAAATACACGCGATTTTTCTTTACATAAACTGCAAAATCTAGGAGTTCTTGGATTTCTCCATCGGACCAATCCTGCCAGGAGATCAAATGTTTCACTTGGGACATAGCTACTCTACAAGTATCGGACTTTCATGTCTCGAAATCGAGAGGAATCTATAACGATTACATCCTAGAAAACTATTTTTTTATGCTGCTGATTCTGCCATAGACCTAGCGATGATAAAATTAGGGAGAATCAATTCCTCTGAAAATTTAATTCCGAACTGGACACTATCGTCAGATTCTTTCATCCATGCAATTTTTCCACGAAAGGAAATTCGTGATCGAGTTAAGTCACTTTCAATGATTCCAGTCACAATGTCTCGTTCTTGCAGTCCAACTTCGTGTTGGATCCAACTGCTAACTCCCAATTCAGAAATATTTCCAATCTTTGTCACAAGAAATTCGGGTTTTTCATTGATGGAAAAAAGTTTCAATACTAAGTCATCCCATTCCAAGGAAGTAATGCGATCTGTTCTTCTTGTATTTAACATAATAAACTCCATATGATTTGTATGCCATTGGTATACTGCATATTTCGTGCCAATTGAGGATGGGCCTAGAAATGTTTGGTTTACATGAAACGATCATCGTCATGCCATTTATTTGCCGTACATTGCCGATTCCACTAGCAGTTGAAAGATGATCGCTAAGAAAAATGCCTACTTTTTAGAATTGCTATAGTTACATTGTTTTCTTCGGTTTCAATTCCTTTTCGGTAGATTTCCATGAAATCTCACTTGCCCGCAGAACTAAATTCGCTTGAGATAGCGCATAGAGGAAGGACATGTCCAAACAAATATTTACACCTTTTCTAATGACATTCGTGCTCTTTTCTTTGGTCTTTTGTGGCCCATCTGAAGATACAAAAGAAATCCAAGGAAAAGCAAAACAAATCATCGGTGCTTTGCCGGAAAAAATGCCAGGGTCAGAGAATGACTCAGAGAAACTTGTTTCACTTGGTAAAAAACTTTATTTTGAGAAGAAACTTTCTCAAAATGAAACTCAATCCTGTAATTCCTGCCATAATATTGAAGGTAAGTCTGCTGGAGTAGATAACCTTCCAACTTCTCCAGGTGCTTTTGGAAAAAATGGAGATAGGAATTCACCAACTGTACTCAATGCTGGTTTTCATTTTGTTCAATTTTGGGATGGCAGAGCTCCTGATTTAAAAGCCCAAGCGAAAGGACCAATTCTTAATCCAGTAGAGATGGCAATGCCTACTGAAAAAGAAGTTCTAAAAAGAATCAATGAGGATGCGGAATACCCAAAACTATTTGCGGAAGCATTCCCTAATGATAAGAATCCGGTTACTTATGACAATCTTGCTGGAGCCATTGCAGCTTTTGAACGCACACTTGTGACTCAATCTCGTTTCGATGATTTTGTCAGAGGCGATTTTAAAGCCATTTCAAAGGCAGAACAAGAAGGATTTAAGAGTTTCCTCGCCGCAGGATGCACTTCATGCCATTCAGGAAATTTACTTGGAGGGAATTCTTACCGTAAAGTAGGTCTTGTGAATGAATTTAAAACTGAGGACTTAGGCCTTTTTAAAATCACAAAAAGAGCAGAAGATAAATTCGTCTTCAAAGTGCCAAGTTTACGCAATATTACTTTGACAGGACCATATTTTCACGATGGTAAAATTGCCACGATTGAAGAAGCAGTACAAAAAATGGCGTACCACCAATTGGGTATTAACCTTTCAGAAGATGAAACAAAAAAGATCGTTTTGTTCTTAGGAACTCTCGCTGATAAGAATCGAGTCAATTAAAATCAGTTTTCTGAAGATGATTTCGGATCCCCGATATTAGCTCGAGGGATCCGAGTGTCCATTTTTCCAAAGCTCGGTACCTAAGTGCCAAAGGGATTGGTTTTAAATAATTTTTAAAATCTTTCGAACCTAAAGTCTTTAAAATTGCAACAATTTGACAAGCGATCACCCTTAAAACTGGGTCATACTCTTTTTTTCCAAGCTCTAATTGTAAGGCATCCGTAATCCTTTTTTCGTAGTTTTCCCATAATAATAAATAACGTTGCTCAAGAATTGGATCATCCATCCATGCATGAAATCCTGGTAAAGACTCAATTAGATGATCGGGATCTATCGATTGGATTAATGTCCATAGAAAGTTTTGAAAGGATTCAAATATGGTTTGGTTTTCATTTCTCGATAATAGGTGTAATATCAACTGGTCACAAAACTGAACTTCTTCTTGAAATGCCAATTCTTCCTTCGAACCAAAGTAGTTAAAAATGGTTTTAACTGATACATCGGCTTCGTCTGCGATCTCTGGAACTGTTACTCGTGCATATCCTTTTTCTTGGAAAAGTTGTTTTGCCACGGATAGAATTGTTTCTTCCGTTTTCTTCTTTTTTCGAATTCTCAGAGGTATTTTCACTAACATAGTAGATTCAGAGTTCATGTTTTTCTCAATTGGTCCCATTTTTCTAATCCCTCGCAGGATTCATGATCAAAAGGCGCTACAGGGGAATCAGAATCCCAGTCATTGCTTCGTATCTATCGGTTGATTTTAATGGTAAGTTATTTTTTTCAAGCAAAATTTACCTTAAGTGTATATTTACACTAACTGTAAATTTTTATTTAATGAATATATATTTGAAAACAAAATTTACTTAAAGCATAAATATTGCTTTTCACAAAATCTTGAGTGAATAGGAGAAATATTGACCTTATATCCGTCGATCAATGTCACTGAAGGCACAGAAAATTGGGTCTAAATGTTGATTTTACTAGATTCCCTGAAGCCAAGTCTTCTATGTACTTCCCATAAATACCTGCAGAAAATCGGATGTGCTTTAAGAATTCAATTTCCTGGTAAAAATTTGTATTCATGGAAAATCACAGAAAATAATTAGAATATGTCGCATTCCTATCGAGATGAACTTTTCCAATGGATGAAAACTTACGTTTACCGTTTTTCCGAAACACCATTTCGTCTAGCTAGTGGATTGGAATCACAGCATTATTTCAATTGTAAGGAAGTCACACTTCATCCTTTGCGGTTATCCATACTAGCTGAATGCTTCATTGAAGAAATCATTCCAAATTTAAACATAGAATTTGAGGCGGTTGGTGGCCTAACACTCGGCGCAGATCCAATCGCTTACGCAATCTCGTTAGCATACCAGAAGAGAGGTAAAACTATATATCCTCTCGTAATTCGAAAAGAATCAAAAGGTCATGGGACTGGCCAACAAATTGAGGGATTTTGGAAAGAGGTGAAATCTTGCCTTGTTGTCGATGATGTGATCACAACTGGGGGATCAACACTGAAAGCGGTCAAAGTATTAAGAGAAGTAGGGATCCAAGTTTCAAAAGGGATCTGTATATTGGATAGAGAAGAAGGTGGTAGGGAAAACTTGGAATCCGAGAATGTTTCTATGTCATCAATATTTGCGAAAAGTGAGTTTTTCTAATGAGTGAAAAAAAACTTTTTTTATACGATGTTTCCATTTTTCGTAAAAAATTACTCACCAGAACTTGGTCAGTTATCTTACTTTTTATTTTATTCGTAATTTATAACAGCTTACAAATACCTAAAGAAGCTAGAGGACAATTTTTCATCATTTTTGTCCCACTTTTAGCATTTTTCTTTTGGTTTTTACGTAGAAATTATTTAAAACAAATCGAAATTCTTTCAAGCGGAAAGATAGAGTTAGAAGGAGGGATGTTAAAACAATTTGATTCAAGTGGAAATTGCGCAACAATTCGAGTGAAAGATTTGGAAAAGATCACTTTAGATAAATTTAGAGGGTATGATCGAATCGTTTTGGAAACAAAGGAAAAAATCCATCCAATTGTAAATTTGAAGAATCAAGATGAATTGCGTTTGGTTCTTGAAAAAATAACAGGAATTAAAAGTGTTTATGATTTAACGGACGATAGGCTATGGAATCTTAAAACTCCTATTTATTTTATACCGAGCATTATTATTCTAATATTTCTTTATATTCCGATTCTAAGAGAAAAAGTACCCTTTATTAGTTCAGAATTTTTAGGTTTATTTTTTAATGTTAATATAATTATCTATTTGTTGTATTCACCTGAAAAGGAAAATCATATCGATAATAGATATTCGTTAAAACGTAGGCTGATTTTTATAAGTTTGATCGTATTTTTCTTCCAGGTTTATACACAATTGGATAAAGTAGGTTGGTTTAAAAATTAATTCGTTAAAAGAAAGTGTAATTTATCTAGAGCCGAGACCTTGTCTCAACATATTTAATTTTGCTTGTGCATAACGCCTAAGGTCAATCATTTCATTCGCATATCTCTTTAGGAGATTATCTTGCTCCATTCTGCTTTCCATTAATTGAATAGTGTCTCTTACATACTTTATATCTTTTTCTTCTTTTAGTTTTCCTGATTGAATCAGCTTTTTTACAATATCAAATTCGTATTTCCGAAAATGAACTCTAAGTAAAAACTCAGTAGAGAAATTTTCCTTTGCTTTAACCCAATTTGAATCAATTTTTTCCTTAGGTGCTTGGTCTTTTAATTGGTCAACGGCTCTTTTTGTAGGATCATTTTCACGAAAATTTGCATTATTTGCTAATTCTTCAGCCTGTAACACTTCGTCTTTGAAAATCTCTTGTAGTTTGTTTCTTCGCCATTGGTCAGTATATTCATAACTCTGTGCAGTTAACATACGTTGGAACTCTTCCAACATGACAGATAAGTTGATTGCTCGACCGAGAGGAGTATTATTGAATTCTTTAATTTTTGGAAATAATTCTCTAGTAATTTGAAATGCCGATTTTCGTTTGTAATTACTTGCTTCGTAAAGTTTTTCTAATGTTTCTTCAGAATGTTTTTTTAATTCATTTAATATAAACGGCTCTGCAAAAACATATGCATCTTCTCCATAGACGAATAAATTTGGATCTGGAGAAACAATAGAAACTAAAAAAATAAAATGGCTATCTCGTAGAGCGGCTAATAGTTTTCTGATTTCTTCCTCTGATCTAGCTAACTGAGAGGACCAAATGCGAAGGTGTGAATCAGATGTTGGGATTTTATCTCGGGATTCAAGATTCTCTTTTCGAATCATATCCGCAAGATCCAAACAAATTTTTATACTACCTGCCATGATCTAAAAGTATGGAATGGTATCATTTTGGTAAAGAATTATTCGTAATTTAACTCCTTAGAAATTTTCATTCTATAAATGAAATAAAATGGAATTAAAGTAATTATAGCTGTAAAAATTGGAATCAAAATCGGGAGTTTCGCTACAAAGTGAACTGGAAATGAAAATATTAAATTCCAACCAAATGCATTCTGGTTGATTCCAAAAACAACGATGGGTGCTAAAATTAAACTATTTAATATCCCGGACAAGATTCCAGAGCATAATAGAAATAGTATTTGATAGAATAGTAAAGAATATAACTGTGTGAGACTCATTCCAATTGCTTTTAAACCTGCAAGAATTTTTGATTTTTCTTTTACAAAATAAAATATAGAAGTGACTAGAGATAGTACTGAAATTAAAATCGCAGAAATTTTCAATGTATCCAAAACTGAAAAAACTTGATTCATTCCTTCTAAATAAAGCTTCTTTAGTTGATTTTGATCCAAATAAACCAAATTGTATTTTTTTGAAATAAGTTGAACAAACTCATACGCCTCATCTCGTTTTGTATTTTTGTAAAAAGTTAGGCGAATAGAATTCAAAAATTCCGTTGAAAATAGTTTTTTAAACAATTCAAAATCCATAAGGATTGTTCCTCTTTCAGAAAAAAAATGTTCTTTTTCACCTTGGATTTCCAATCGTATTTGTCCTTTTTTTTCAGAGTTGATTAAAATAATATCTCCTTTGCATATTTTTTCGAGAAAACAAAGGTTTTTTGAAACAAGGATTTGATCTTTATTAAATGAATTAGAAAGATTTAATACATGTAATGTGAAATACTTTCCATTTAATATAAATTTAGAATTAATAAAGAATGGTTCAACTTCTAGAAAAATATTTTTTGTTTTTAGTAGATGAAACAGCTCAATTGGAACTCCTGGCTCACCTGAACTAAGTTTTTCTTCGTTAATTAATGAGAAGTCTGATTTGTTTTCTTCATCAATCCAATGTTTTAAAGATGATTCATAACTCATTGTTAAGGTGGAAAGTGTAAAAACAAGCGAAGTTGATAACATGATTGTGGAAATTATTAATCCATTCTTCCAAGAATCTAATTCAATTTCCTTTAATCCAATAATGAAACTAGGTGATAGATTTAAGGTATTTGTTAATTTCTTAATTCCCTTAATGAAATAGGGAATCGAAATAAAATTTAAAATGATAAATCCTAATATTACTAAGGCAACGCCTATTAGTCCAGGTAAAATTTGTTTTTCAATTTTAAGGTTTCCGATTAGTATTCCTGATGATATCAAAAGAATTAAGATTATCCATTTTGAATGATTAGATACATTAATTGGCGAATTTACTGAGGACTCATTTTTATCTCGTAATAACTCAATTGGTAAAATATTATAAGCTTTTATGGAATTGAACATTGCACTGATGATTGAACCAAATACAGATAACGTGATTCCAAAGAATAGGATATCATTAGGAAAGTCTTGATAAGATTCAATTTGTAAAGAATCAGTTACGGTGGATACAGTTTTTACTAAATTTAGTTTAGAGATGGTTATGCCGAGATACGTTCCAATCCCACCTCCTAGAAAACCCATTAAAATGGATAAAACAATAAATAATAGGAAGTTATTGAGTCTTGTTCCTCCCATTGAAAGTAAAATTCCAAATTCTATTTTTCTAGATAAAAACAAACCAGTATAAATATTGGATACCATGAAAAATGAAATTAATACTGAGACCAGAGAAATGATCATTAGGTTAATTTTAAGTGAACCTAATGCGATTCCAGCTCTTTCAATGATTTCCTTTTTTGATTCGAAAGTCCAATCATTGAATGTGTTAGTTGGATAAAAGTTTTTTTCGTCGAATTTACTATAGGGTAGATTAATTAATTTTATTGTTGTATAACTGTTTGTAAGGTTGCAGAAGTTTTGTAACCTTTCTAAGTCCATTATTGCAAAGATACCATCTTTCGATATTTCTTCAATTTCGCTTATGTTTATTTCAAGTTGTTTGTTGCATAAGGACAATTGAATTGTGTTTGTACTTGTTTTAAGTTTATGAAGCAATGATTTGCTGAGTATATATTTAGGAATTCGTTGAAAGGTATTGATTCGGTTTTCGAAGTTGAAATGGGTGATCATGTCTCTGCCAATTACAGGGATACTTATGATTTGATTGTCTTCAATTTTGAAGTATCCTTTTAGGTGTAATTCAGGTTCAACGATGATTCCATTTGGCAATGAATCGTCGAGATTTTTTAGAATTGAATGATTCGAGCGGTTTTGGATTAAATTTCCAGTATAAACATAACGCCCAATAAAGTTTTTTTCATTGAAGCCGATTGTTTGATCGATTAAACTTTTTTCTGCCTTCCATCCATTGATCTGTGTACTAACAAAAAGGGCAATTCCAAGACTAATACTCAATATATTAAAAATAATTTTACTTAAATGGTCTTTGAAATATCCAAATATAAAATGAAAATAGATTTGAATCATTTTTTCAGAAGTTTCCCATCAAGCATGTGATAGTTTATGTTACCTGATTTTCCAATATCCTCATTATGGGTGACAATCAATACTGTGATTCCTAAATCAGATACACATTTTTTAAAGAGCTCTAAGATTAAGTCAGAAGATTTGGAATCAAGATTTCCAGTTGGTTCATCTCCGAAAATTATTTTGGGTTCGTGAACAATGGAACGTGCGATAGAAACTCTCTGCTTTTCACCACCAGACATTTCCTTGGGTGTAAAATTTAATCTATGCCCAAGACCAACTAACTCTAATATTTCGGAAGATTTTTTTTCTGCAAATTTTTTGTTTTTGCCCGCCAATAAAAGGGGGAGAGATACATTTTCAGTTGCCGTAAGGTATGGGAAAAGGTGAAAGAACTGGAAAACAATTCCAATTTTGTCTCTACGATATTCGGTAAATTCTTTTTCCGATGCTCCAATCAATTCCTTCCCAAAGATTTTTACACTCCCGCTATCTGCTTTTTCAATTGCTGAAAGGATATTCAGTAAAGTGGACTTCCCACTACCTGACGGACCCATAAGAGTCACCAATTTTTGCTCAGGTATTTCGAAATTAATTCCTTTTAAGGTTGGAATGGAAAGATTACCCTGTTGATAGCTTTTTTTCAGGTTTTTTACATCGATGGCAATATTTGCTTGTTTGTCTTTTTTTTTAAATTCCACGAAAAATAACTTCCCTTTTATAGGACAGGTGAAAGCTTTAAATGGAAGGGAAACAAATTGCTATTTCGAGTAGTTTTTATTCTGATTTTTACTTTTTTGTTTCTCGGAAAGTCGCAAGTTTCCTGGAACATTTCGGAATTCTCCGAAGTAAGTGAATTTCTTCAGATTGAGAAAAATTCTGAAGATAATACCAGTGAAAATGAAACTATTTTCAATATTTCGATATTTTGTTTATTCCTTGGCAATGTTTATCTCGTAACGACATTACTTTTTCCTACCTTACTTCAATTTCCAATTTATCTCAGAATTAAAAACCTAAGGGGACCTCCTAAATTCACATAAACGTCTTTTCTTGATTTTAAATCTTGAGGTAGCTTATGTTAGAAGATAAAAATAAATCGATTTTCAGATCGATTATCGTTGGGATTGCAGCTTTATTACCGCTCGTGATTTTCTTAGTCACAAATGAAGATATACTTTCAGTCGATTTCCCCATTTTAGTTGGTCTTATCATCCAAGCCTATATTGGTTTTTCTTCGTTTATGTTGGTACAATCATACGAACCGAAAGAAAAAAATAAAGTTACATTAGGTTACGCGATTTTTTGGTCTGCATTGGGAATTTGTTACCTTTCAGGTAAATCTTTGTTATTACCGATAGCCCTGGAGATTACTTCTTTTTCGACAATTCTCATATACTCGGGAACGGAATACGGCAAAAAACAAATTGAAAGCCTAGGATCTTTGCTATTAGCATCTGGAATTTCTGCTTTGTTTTTATCAGCTTGGGTTATGTTACCTGATGGAGATCTTGTTGGCGTCATATTACTGTTAATCGGAGTATTAATAAAATCTGGATTTTCTGGTTTTCATATCTGGTTGCCAAAGGTAAATGAAGGGGGGCCATCGCATGCACTCGGTTCGTTTGCAGGTGTATTAGAAATTTTTCCTTTGTTGTTGTTTTATCGCTATATTCTTCCTAATCAGTTAGATCCTTTGATTTACCAAGTTTTGTTTCCTTTAGCAGCACTCGGTATATTCTTTGGTGGTATTACTAGTTTTTTCCACAAAGATCCTAAAATCTCTTTAGCCTATAGTTCAATAGAGTCGTTAAACTTTTTATGGTTATGTTTAATCATAACTGGAATGTTTCAGTTTTCAGTGGATACTGATCTTATGAATTTGAGTAACTCTTTCCGTATCTTGTTTTTTATAAGTTTGTTTCATCATTCATTTTCTAAGACATTTCAATTATTTTCAATTGGAATGGTATCTAGGTTAATCAATTCAAATTCAAGTGATGAAATGAAAGGAATCGGTAGGTTACTTGGTATATCACCTTTATTATTGGGTGCTGGAACTTTTAGTTATGCAGTACTTCCTGGAACGATTGGATTTGTTTCAGAAGCAACATACTTCTATCTAAATGCTCGAATCTTGGATTTGCCTATAGGACGGTCCGTATTTTTATTACCTTCAATGATATTTATCTTTTTTGGGATAGTTCTCGGCGGATTTACACATATAAAATTATACATGAGTATGTTTTTATCGAAACCCAGTAGAAATGTAAAACTTCTACCATTCGGTGAATCACAAAAGAAATGGTTATACATCTCTCTTTTCAGCTTGGCTTTGTTTATTTTTTTGTTTCCTTTGCTTTTACCTCTTTTCGTTCAGTTGCCAATGTTGAAGCCATTTGCTGACGAACTATTGCTCCGATGGTTTAGGTCAATTTCGATTGTTTCATTCATTTCAATATTGCTTGTTTCAGTTTTTGGATTATATGATTTTTGGAACCGAAAAAAAATCCTGACTTTAAGAAAACAAAGTTGGGATTGTGGGGGAGGTTACGACGGAGATGAACTCTCGGTTCCTTCATCAGTCTATTCTAAACCTTTAAGGAATTCATTAGGGAGGTATTTCGTTAATAGGAATGGAGATTCAGTTGTAGACTATTTAATGATTAAATTGTTAACTTTACTCTTCACATTTGGCACAAACTTTGTTTCTTCAACGAATCAAACGAAAGAAGAAGATATAAGTAAATACCTTGCCATCTCTTCAATGTTCTTAATTTTCATTTTTTCATTATTAATACTAGGTGATTTTAATGGATAGTTATATAGAAATGATCATTCATACTACTTACTTAGTAGTTTTGTTTTTGGTTTTGCCTTTTTTATTAACGGGTATTGTGCGAAAGGTAAGAGCAAATGCACAAGGAAGGAAAGGACCAAGATTGATCCAGTTTTTTATGGAGATTAACAAATCTTGGCTTAAAATTCCAATACTTCATAACAACTTTTCATCAA
This sequence comes from Leptospira bouyouniensis, assembly GCF_004769525.1. Taxonomy (NCBI): domain Bacteria; kingdom Pseudomonadati; phylum Spirochaetota; class Leptospiria; order Leptospirales; family Leptospiraceae; genus Leptospira; species Leptospira bouyouniensis. Next base: position 136,320 of record NZ_RQFT01000010.1, read on the forward strand.
TTTCAAATTTAGCACCAAGATTGGCGATGTATTCATCCTTAATGATTTGGAGCATTGTTTTGTTTGAATGGGCTCCATTTATCTTAATACCATTTTTCTTGGCATTATATAGATTTGCATACATTGGATTTGCAATGGAAGGTGCAACTTCCTTTGGAGGGATGGCATCTGGGCGTGAAATTTTATTGTCTGTAATGGTTGAACCAACTTTTATATTAATGATTCTAGCAGCCCAATCTCATATTGAAATTTCAGAAACTCCACAAGGAATACTTATTGGAATTTTGTTTTTAATTTTATCGTTTATCGCTATTTTAGCTGAGTTGGCAAAACCTCCTTTTGATGATCCAAGAACTCATTTAGAGTTAACTATGGTTCATGAAGCAATGATTTTAGAGGCTTCTGGACGGCATTTAGCATATTTTGAACTAGCGAGTTCAATTAAATTTTCAGCACTTTTAACTTTTCTGGTTAAACTTGCATTGGAACACTCGAAAATATTTCATAGCGAATCTATAATTGGTGTTAGTCGTGAATTTTTAATATTGCCAATGGTAATTTTGTTGGCTTTAGTCATGGGGTTTTGGGAAGCGAACAGCGTGCGCAGAAAATGGACTTGGATCCCTGAGTTCATGGGTTTAACTTTTATTTCGATTTTGGTATTAGGAACCTTGGTGAAACTTTCTTAAGGAATATTTATGATATATGATTTTATTTATTTATTACTTTTACTTTCGGGAATTGTAATTCTTGTAGAAAATCGATTAAGCCGGATTATTTTTTTTCTAAGTTTCCAAGGGATTTTATTGATTTTCCCTGTCCTTCAAACCCATGAAGGTGATTGGCAACATGCCATTTCATTAATAATTTTGGTGGTTTTGTTCAAAGCATTTTTAACACCTTGGATTTTGAATTGGACAGCTAACAAATCAAAGATGAATGAGAGTACGGCTCCAAGATTTGGTTATCTTGCAACTCTTTTATTTATGGTGTTGGGGTTGGTGCTGGCGGTAAAAATTACGGAAGGAGTTTCTCTTTTGTCGATACCTGTTCACAAAATTGGATTAATTTACGTGATTTTATTGGTATATGTAGGTATTCTTTGTTTTGTTGTTAGGCGAAATTGGATGGCATTGATCGCCGGATTTTGTGTGTTTGAAAATGGGATTTTTGTTTTAACTATGGTGTTGGATAAAGGATTACCTTTCGGTCTGGAGTTTGGTTCATTTTTGGATGCAATACTTGTTATTGTCTCTGGTGGAATTTTACAACTCTCACCTCATATGCATACTAAGGAACGAAAAGTATGATGACTAATGTTTTTTATATTTCTGGTATCATAACATTTATTGTTATTTTGTTGATTTCTATTTTTGCTCCAACAAAAGGTCAGACTCGGATTTGGTTATGGAGTTTACTTAAAGTTTGTTTTTTTGCTGTTTTGTTCTATTCTTGGTTTACAGATAATATTGTTTTAAAATGGATTTTGATTGAAGCATCTACTTTGTTTGGTGCTTTGCTAATATCTTCAAGTGGTACGGAAAGATCATTTCATGTGGGTTGGAAATTTTTACTTATTAATTCTTATGCACTTGGTTTGGCGTTCCTAGGTATTGTAATTTTACTCTTTGCTTCTACTCCACTTGAGAATTTAGAATTTAGTTCATTAAAACAAGGATTAGCTGGTCAGTCTGGGTTGTTGATAGAAACAGGAATTTTGTTAACGATTTATGGGTATAGTGGGAAGTTGGGGTTGGTGCCAAATCATTTTTGGGTGGGAGATACATATGCAGAAAGTCCAAGCCAAATTTCTTCTTTAATTGCATCGTTTGTTCCAGTGAGTGTGGTCCTAGCCATAAGGCCACTTGTGAAATTGGAAAGAGACCTAAATCCCCATTTAATTAATGCTTCCAATGGGCTTTTATTCATTGGAGTTTTGACAATACTTTACGCAACATTAATGTTAGTATCGAGAGATGATATTCGAAGGATTTCTGCTAAGGTCGCCCTGTTCCATACTGGTATGCTGACTTTATTTTTGTGGTTAGATGTATCTGACGATGTATTCTATTTTTTGTTAAGTTCAACAGTTCTCGTCAAATTATTAGTATTTCTCTCGATGGGAATTTTACGTATGGATGCCGGTAAAAGAAATATATCACAAATATTAAGTGCTTCAATGCTTAGCCATAAAGCTTTATATGTATATTTACTTGCATTGCTAATTGCATTTGTATTTCCTTTGTCACCAGTTTTTGTTTTGGATTTAAAAATAATCGAGATTGCAATATTGCAAAAACAATTCTACCTTTTTGTTTTTCCCATTTTTGGCTCAATCTTCTTTTTTGTTTCATTGAATAAAGTTTTACCGATGGTTAGGTTAACCAATCGTGATTTCGAAAAAGATATTTATCAGATATTACAAATTCGATATTATTTTTTTTGGTTTAGTTTAATAACAACTGTCATAGTCGGAACATATGGTATGTATTATTTGATGGCGAAATATTTATGAAGAAGATCACTGGAATTACAAACTTTGATGGAATTTATTATCAATTTTATCTTGAAAATCAAAAACTGTTAATGGAAGAACAGTTATCGAAAAAAAGTAATATTGATTTTTTATTAGACTCCGAATATCCGATTTGGCTCATTCGGCATTCATTTGGACAAGATATGGGTCCGGAAGATTATTCCGATACCAGTGAAGAAGATTATCTTACTGACCAACGTGGTAAAAATTTATCTCTTCACCAAAAATCAGGAATTATTAGAGATTTATCTTACCATGGACTTAAAGTTCCCTTTACAATTGGTGATTATTCACATGCAGTTGGTCCAATACACGCAGGAATTATCGAACCAGGTCATTTCCGATTCATTGTCGATGGTGAAGTGATTCGCCATCTAACAATTCGATTAGGTTTCCAAAAAAGAGGGATCCGAGAGTCTATCCTAAATAAATCAATGAATCAAGTGATGCCATTCTCGGAAATGATTTCTGGGGATAGTAGTATTGCATATGCTTTAGCTTTTTCAAAAATCTATGAAAACTTATACGATTTAAATGTATCCAAGGACATTCGTTTATTCCGATCGATCTTAGTTGAGTTAGAGAGAATTGCAGTTCATATCGGTGATTTGGGTGGGATTTCTGAAGATATTGGATACTATCCTTTGTATGGAGTTTGTGTCACTGATCGAGGTGCTGCGTTAGGACTCATGGAAACTTGGACTGGACATCGATTTGGAAAGTCAGTGATTCGGCCAGGTAAATTGAACTTAAACCGTCGAATTGATGCGAAACAAGCTAAGGTTTCATTTCAACAATTAAAAACCATATTTGAAAAAAGAATTCGTCCTCAGATACTAAGGGCACTTTCTATTTCAACGCTAAAAGAAAGAATGCAAGGATGTGGCTTTATATCTGAAACTGATGTTATAAAATTTGGTTTTGTTGGAATGGTATCACGAATGGCTGGAGTGAATGAAGATTTGCGTATTGATGATCCTGATTATCCTAATTGGAGTCCACTTCCTCTGAAGGAAGAACACCATCATTATAATGGTGATGTTTGGGCTAGAATGTACATTCGTTATGCGGAAATTGAACAATCTCTCGCTTGGATTGAACAGACTCTTCAAGAGATAAACTGGGATGTGTTATGGAATTTTGAAGAAAAAATTAAGTACCAAGATATAATAAGTAAAAAACCAAATCCTGGTGTTTTTTATGCAGCTGTTGAAGCTTGGAGAGGTCCATTGCTTGTTGCAATTAATTTTAATGAAAATGGTTTGGTAACAAATTCATATATAAGGGATCCATCTGTATTAAATTGGCATGCGCTTGAATTGGCTGTACGTGGGGAACAAGTCGCCGATTTCCCACTAAATAATAAATCATTTAATTTAAGTTATGTTGGGTTTGACTTATGAATTTCCTTTTTGAATTTAAAAATTTTTTCACAAAAAAAAATGTCCTCAATTTTGACAAAACCTCGTTTGTTCATGCAAACAATCGAGGAATACCCACACCTACAAAGGAAATGGAAAAAGGATGTGGTGCCTGTCGAGAATGTGAAACAAATTGTCCGACGTCTGCCATCAAAAGGTCTGGCGAAAGTGTTCTAAATATCGATTATGGGAAATGTTTGCAATGCGGAAATTGTGTAGAAGTTTGCCCCGAAGGTAAACTTCGTAATTCAGGATTTATTTACACTTTCACTTTGCACCGAGAGGAATTTTACACTTCCTACAAAAATGGTAAATTGCAAAAAAACACTCTCTCCAATTTTACACTCACTGAAAATCAAAAGCGTTTTCGCGCATTAACCCATAAACGTGGTTTTTTATACCGAGAAGTCGCGGCAGGTGGCAACAATACAGTGGAGTCAGAACTCAATGCTTCCTTCAATTCCGTATTTGATTCAGAAAGAGAAGGGATTCGTTGTGTCGCCAGTCCAAAACATGCAGATGCAATTGTGTTTTCTGGTCCCGTTAGTTCTAATATGGAGATGCCCTTGCAAGTCGCCTGGGATGTGATGAGTGAACCCAAGGCACTGATCGCTTGTGGTACGGAAGCTGTGAGTGGTGGACTTTTCCCTAAAGGTAAAATTCCCAAGGAGCCAGATTTGTACATTTCAGGAGATCCCCCTAGACCTGATGTCATTTTACAAGGATTTCGATTATTATTAGGAAGATTTTCTTTCCAATTCCAAGAGGCGCTTCACAAATTTTTAGAGAGTGAAAAATAAGGCGCGTGGATTTAGAAAAAGAAGAAATCGTCAGGGTGTTGGTTTTAGAACCACAGAAGAAATCGTATGATACCATTTCTCAGTTACTTGTAGAGTGGTTTGGTGATTACATTGATCTGACTTGGCGTTCTGTATTTGAAAATGGTGCAGAAGAAATAAAAAAAGTCCAATATGATCTATTGATAACAGAAATCCAATTTCCCGATATTGATGAAACTTCTGAAGAAATCTTAGAAAAAATTATGGATATGGCTGGTCCATCAGAATTACCAGTCGTTGTTTTTACAAAAGCAGAAGGCAAACAACTTCCGATCCATGCATTTCAATTAGGGATCAATGAATTTTTCAGCAAACGAAGGTTAAAGAAAAATATTCTAGAACATCGATTCCGTAATTTGTTTCGAGAAATATACCGTAAGAAAGTTGTTTCTATTCAGATGGATGATAGTCTGAAACGTTTTCAAGATTTGTATGGTATGAACCAGTCTGAAATTCAAGATTTGAATACCATGGTGAAAAAATTTAAGAAAGAACTCGAAAAAGAATACGAAGAAAAATTAAATTTAGAACACGAAAAAAAGAAAATGCAAAACGTATTTGGGATGTATGTCGACCCAATCATTGTCGAAAGTTTGATGAATAACTCACTCTCTTTGGATCAAAAAGGAAAGGAACAGGAAGTATCCGTTTTATTTTCTGACATTCGAGGTTATACATCGCTGTCCGAAAAGATGAAGCCTGAGCAAGTCATTTCATTTTTAAATGAATACTTTACTGCAATGACGGAAGTCATCTTAGGTTATGGTGGGATGATTGATAAATATATTGGCGATTCCATTATGTGTTTGTTTGGTGCTCCGGTTTTCCAAGAGGACCATAGACAAAATGCTTTGGATTGTGCGCTGGAAATGATACAAGTGTTTGAATTATGGCAACCAAAGTGGGACCAAATTTATGGTTTTACTCCCCAAATTGGAATCGGTGTTGCCTCAGGTAATGCCATTGTAGGAAACGTTGGTTCCTTCCAAAAATTATCTTATACGGCGGTAGGGGACACCGTCAATATGGCAAGTCGATTAGAATCGATGGCAAAACCTATGCATGTTTATGTTTCGGAAGGATTGTACAATCACTTACCGGAAGAGTATTCTAAAAAATATCGATACGAAGAATTGGAACCTGTCAAAATTAAAGGGAAAGAGGGATTACATCGTATCTTAAGTGTCAAACCAAATTAACAAAACTATAACGTACTGCAGAACTGATACAATTCATTTGTTTTCAGTTTTTCGTCTTTAGCTGAGAGATAAACTTTCACATCTTCAATTTCTAAACCTAGAACCGATTTGTATTCATCAAGTTTTTCTAATGTGCCTGGTTCTGGTTTTCCATGTCCTGTGAGTTTGGCAATTACACCTGCAAAACCGATGATTTGACCCAATGTAGATTGTTCAGTAATCGGTTTGGATAAATCTTCAATGGATGTGATAATGATCGTTGGCATTTTCCAAAGTTTGGCGGCGGCACTTCCCATTTCATATGAGTCCACACCGAATGCTTTTTTTTCTAATGAGATCAGGCTTAAATCAGATGTTTGAAATTCAGTTAATACTTCGACGTATTTTTTCCGATCAATTGTATTCAAAACAATTCTTCCTAAGTCTTGCATCAATCCACAAGTGATGGCAAGTTCCGCTTCTTTTTTGAATTTTTTTTCTTCACAAAGAATTTGTGCATAGATTCCTTTTGCAACTGAGTGATCCCAAACTTCATCTCGAAATTTTTTATAATTCCCTTGGCTAAAGAGTGAATCTGTCATCGACATCGCAACCATACTTCGTACTGTTTTGAATCCAAGTCTTGTGATGACTTGTTTCATATTTGCGACCGGATTCCCACGAGAGAAAAAAGGTGAATTGGCTAATTTCAAAAGTCGAGCAACTAAGACTTGGTCTGACTGGACTTTTTTTTCGAGCTCACCGAAGGATAGTTCATTGTCATCGTCTAGGGAAAGTACGGAAAGTAAGACTGGCGGAACAATCGTCAGATCTTTGATTTGGGATAGGTATTCTTCCAGTGTTGCCATTTGTGTTGGGACCTAACGCCAGAATCTAAAATCTTCTGGCATTGGAAACCAAAAACTATGACTTATCTGGCAACGATTCTTGCGAATTCAATTCCTTTGAAATAGTGTTGTAAAATTTCTTTGTGGTTGAATTGGCTTTTTGCCATTGCAAAACTTCCCCATTGGGACATTCCAACTCCATGTCCGGAACCCAACCCTTTCACATAAAAATCTCCAGATTCCTCTTTTCGAATTCCAAAACGAGTGGATTTTAGTTTTGTGGCACCAATTTTTTTGCGGAATTCTGTGGCTTTGATTCTTTTGTTGCCTGAAGTTCCAATGATTTCCAATTCATTCACACGTGAAGTAGGGAATCGACTTGCAACAATGATATCTTGTATATCACCAACACCTAAGTCACGTAAGCTGTTATTCACGTAATCAGTTTTCCATTTTTCTTCCCAAGAATATTGATCTCCATCCTTATCATATTCTGATGGAACGGCTTTTAAATATTCTACTGAATTTCCCCAGACATTTGCAGGGTCTTCCGTATACCCACCGGCATTAGAATGGAAAAAACTTTGGATAGGTTGGCCTTTATGAATAAGGATTAATCCTTCCGTTTCAAAAACTGCTTCAGATGTATTTTTGTGTTCTTTGTTTTTCCCTTTATACACTTGAGTATTGGTTGATGTATCAACATCATACTCTTGTTTTTTGCGGCTTAACATTTCTTTGACAACGTAAGTTCTTGCACAAATTGCTTGTGCCTTTAGTGCTTCTTTAGGCCATGAAGCACTGACTTCAGAAGGTACAACAGAAAGTAAATATAACTCGACTGGCACTAAATTAATAATTAAAACTTTTCCATCAATAGGTTTGAGTAGGACCGTGCCACGGTAACTTACTCCTTTATATTCAATCCATTCCGATTGACTTTGAATCGAGATAGGAGCTTTGATTGCAGTCGGATTCAAAGATAAAAAATCGTAAGCCTTTTTGATGACTAAGTCATTTGCATCTTTGACAACAATTTCACCACTGGTTTTAAAGATTTCTTCTTCACTTGCATGACCCAAAAAAACTCTGACAGGCCGTGATTTAAAATTAGATTCCTCTGGTGCCCAGTTAGTCACCATCACACTCGCACAACCGATTTGTCCTAAAATGACGATACAGAAAAATAAAATCGATGTCCGTAGTTTCATAGTTCCCTCAGTATTCCTTTCGGAAGAAATAGAAAATCGGTAAAGGGATTTTATGATCGTTTTCTTTGGAAGAAAAGGACAGATTCCGTATGAGGTGTTTGTGGGTAAGGGTCTATAAGCATTCCATCGACAAATTCGTAGGTAGATAAAAAGGAACTCACATCTTCTTTTTGTGAGTAGGGATTACATGAGACATAGAATACAAACTCTGGTCCAAAATCTCGGATCCAATGATTCACCAGTTTTCCTGCGCCTGCTCTCGGTGGATCGAGGATGAGAGTTGCATTTTCTTTTCTTTCGATCGATTCGACTGATTGAAATAAATTGGTCACCAGAAAATTTTGTGATTTCGAAGGATACGTCTGTGCAAAAAGATGAGAAGCAATTTGAATTGAGGATTCTGTTAGTTCATATCCGTCAACATGTTGGAACGAACCTCCGTATAACAAAGAAAAGAATCCATTACCACAAAATAGATCGATTAAATTGGATTGGTGTTTTGGAATTCGGTCTTTGATAAATTGTAAAATAGGCAAAAACCCATTTGGGTTCGGTTGGAAAAAAGAATCAAAGGGAACTTCAAAATTTTGTCCAAGGACAGTTTCCGTAAAACTTGGTTTCCCTCGTAAAACTTCAGGACGGCCAACGGCGGAAACCTCCGACTTGGGACGATTGTAACAAAAAAGAAGGGAATCTTGGGACAATGTTTCCAAACATAATTTGCGAAATGTTTCCATGTTCGGATGGCTTTCATACCCATCCGTAAAGGTAAAAATCAGAATCCCATCGTCTGTGTTTTGAGCTTTGCGGATTGTTAGATATTTGAGTCCGCCTTCTTCCGACTTTCTATCCCAAATGACATCGGGAAATTGATTCAGTAAATTTTGTACATCTTGTAAAGCAATGTTTGCCCAATTAGATTGGATGGAACATTGATTAATGGGAACCACATTACGAAAATTACCTCGTTGCCTTTGTCCAATCACAGGACCAGGGAACACCGAAAAATCCATCCTAGAACGATAGGCATAAGTTTTGGATTGAGGGACTGGAGTTAAGGATATTCCTAAATCATTTTGGAAGGAATCTAGAATTGGTTTGAATTTTAAATCCAATTGGGTTTCGTATGGAATGTGTTGTCCAGTACAACCTCCACATTTCCCAAATACATTACATTTTACTAAATCCCATTTGTGATTTCGTATGATTTCGTGGATTTTTAAGGATCTTTGGCGTGGCCTTCGTTTCACATATTCTACAATCAGTTCGTCACCCGGGTGTACGAAAAAAATGTCCACCTTCTTTCCGTTAGGTGCGGTCACTATGCCCGAAAAATCGGAATTGAGTCCCTCAACTTTGACTTTGTCCAATGTTTTCTTCTTGCCAGTTCCTTTTCTTTTGAATAGGATTTCTGACATGGTTTTTTCGAAAAGACTCTTTTCAGTATTTGTTTTATCTTTCCTTTCTCTTTCTAACCTTTCACAGGTTTCGGCTCAGGTTTTGCTAACCAATCAAATCTTAGATTTAAGATCAGAATCGTCGTTTGGAAATCAAATTCATAAATGGAGTTTCAAACCTGGAGATTCACCCCTTGTGACAGAAAATACGGAGGACGATTTGTATTTAGATGAGGATGCAGGTGAGATCAAAGCGCATACATTTGCTTATGCACAACCCGTATTAGAGGAGTCGGCTCGTAATGGTTGGATCTCTGGATTCCAAATCCAAACAGGTTGGGATAAAGTGACTGATGGTGATGGAGAATTGTATTTCCCTAGTTTTATAGATTATTTAGAAAAATACAAAGGATATGGATGGTATAGAACTGAGATTATCATCACAAATGATGACATCCAAAATAAATTCAAATCACGGAGTTTAACCGTAAGACTAGGGCAAATTAGCCAGGCAGATGCTGTTTATTGGAATGGAAAATTCATTGGCGGTACTGGTTTGCATTTGGATACAGACACTAATGTGCAATTAGATGATAAGTCACTGTATAGTGATAAAATTCGATTCTACAAAATTCCGTATCATTTACTCAAAATAGATGAACCTAATGTACTTGCCGTCCGAGTGTTTGCAAAGTATCCGTTGAGTCCAGGTTTATCACATGATAAATTTTATCTTTCTTCCTATAAGTATTCGGAACGAGCAGAGTATTGGAATGATTTTAAGAAAATTTTTGTCATCGTCCTTACTATTTTACTTGGATGTTTTTATCTCTATTGGCAAATCTTATTCCGAAATGAGGAACATTCCACCATTTATTTTTCGTTAGGTTCTATTTTTATGGCTCTTAACACTTTATTTCAGAGCCAAATCATTTATTCCATATTAAGTGATGGTTTTTGGATAAAAAAAATGGAATATTTTGCATGGGTTGGACTCGTCCATTTTTTGTTTAACTTTATTGTCCGTTTTGCCCATGTAAGAAGTGGTTGGATACTCTTAACCAATCGTTATATTGATGGCGCAGGATTGATTTCTGCTCTCGTGATCCTATTCTCTCCTAACTTATTATTTTTATCTAAATTTTTCTTTTACTGGAGTTTCCTAACAATATTACTCGGTGGTGCATTGTTTTATATTTTATTTCTAGGAAGGAAAATTCCTTCAATGGGAACTGTTTCATTTGGTTTTTTTGCATTTATATTACTTATGTTAAATGATGTTTTTGTGGAAATGCAATGGGAATGGTATCCAAGTCATACTTATGTAAAAGATTACGCTTTTGCTGCCTTTACGATCTCGGTTGCTTTATCAATTGTCAAAAACATGATTGATTCTAGAAAACTTGTGGAAAAACAAAAAGAAGAAAAGGAAAGATTGTCTAGGTACTTTTCACCTGCAGTAATGGAAACCATTGTTGCGGACAGCATAAAGTTAGGTGGTGAAGAAAAAGACATAGCAACATTATTTTCTGACATTGTTGGATTTACCACGTTTGCAGAAAAAAATCCTCCTGGTGTTGTCCTTAATCACTTAAATACAATTTTTGAATCCTTATCCGATTTGATCTTTCATTATTCAGCCACTTTGGACAAATTCATTGGGGATGCTATTATGGCATTTTGGGGGGCACCAAAACAAACCGATTTAGATGCATACCATGCAATTGCCTGTGCTGTTGATATGCAAAAACGAATGGTAGAAATCAATAAAGAGTTAGGATTAGAACCTGGAACTTTTCGCTTGAGAATTGGTGTAAATTTTGGAGAAGCAATCGTGGGAAATATCGGTTCTGTTAAAAGGATGGATTACACCGTGATTGGTGATGCTGTGAATACGGCTGCTAGACTTGAAAGCCATGGAATTCCTGGAAAAGTAGCAGTATCCGAAGCAGCTTTTCTTGCTGCAGGTGGCGAAAAATACATTGAATACGAAGACACCAAAGAATTAACCTTAAAAGGGAAATCGGAACCTGTAAAAGTATACTTTGTTACCAAAGTCCTTCCACGAGATTAATTTACTTTTTTAAAATCCAACCACTTCCTCCTTTCCTTGGGAGGAAGTTTTTCAATCGCATAACGAAGCATAGTGCGAGGCATTTGAGTTACATGTGATTTTAAAAATTGTTTTAATATTTCCAAATCTCGTTTGCCTATCTCTCTTAACATCCATCCTGTTGCCTTGTGAATGAGATCATGTGGGTGGTTTAGGAAATATTCGCAGAGTGAAATCGTTTCCGTGAATAAACCTTTTCGAATCCAATAAAAAGTGGTTAAGATCGCAATTCGATTTTCCCACAAATCATTTGAGTTTCTCAATTTGGTGATAAAACTTTTATCTTTTTCGAAATAATATTCACCAAGAATTTTATCCGCGCTGGCATCTACCAAATCCCAGTTATTGATGTATTTTGTATTGTTTAGATAAAATTTTACAATTTTTTCTTTTTTACTCTCTTCAATATTTTTGGTTTGGTATTGGTGGACTAAAATTAATAAAGTAGTCAATCGCACTTCATGATAGGGTGAAGTCATTAGAATTTGTAAATCCTTCAGATCAAGTGAATGTGCATATTTTTTTGCAATGATTCTTTGATTTGGAACGGTGATTCCAAGGAATAAATCACCTTCACCGTATTCGCCAGGACCGGATTTAAAGAAACGTGGAAAAAATTTTGCCTTTTTGGGATCTTTAAGTTTTTTTAACTCTTCGATGAGAGTTTCTTTTGTCAGATTCATACTCCAAAACTCACTGTTAATTTAGCATTTGTCATATTTTCTGCAACGGTTTCACATTCTTCCATACTCCCTTGGAAACAAATCGCCTTCCCGTTGGAATGGGCTTCGATTGCAATTTTTTTAGCATCGCGTTTGGTTTTAAAACATAGTTTCATGAGACAATCTTCTACATACGAAAATTCATGGATTGCATCATTGAACAAAATGACAAAGTAAGAATAAACCGAATCTGTTTTTAAATCTGTTTTTTCTTCAAAAATGGGTTTTGTCTGGTCTGTCATGGGAAGAGTGAGTTGGACTTGCCACTCAGTTCACCAATATACTCCAAATAGGAATTCAGTTTAAACTTTTTTTTTGTTGAATCCGAAGACATAAAACGTACGTTCCCAAATACATTTCGTTCGGGAAACCAAGGCCTGTCAAATAATCCAAAACACCATAAAATTCCAGTATAAGAATTCGGATTCCTTCCATCGTAAGCATACTTATTGTTGAGATGTTCTAGGATCAAAAATGCCTCTTCATATGATTTTGTCCATTCGATGACTTTTTTCCCCCATAACATTCGCATATAATTATGGATTTTTCCTGTTTTTACTAATTCCGTCTGTGCGGCGTTCCAAAGTTCATCATGGGTTTTTGCATTTTCAAATTGGTCTAAGGTATAAAGAAATTCCCTATGATCGTTTTGGTGTTTATTGAAATTGGTTTTTACCCAATCTGGTAAGTGTTCTAAATTGATTTGTTTTGGTTTGTCTTTCCAAAAGAATAAATAACCTATGTCTCTCCAAGTAATGAGTTCATCTAGAAAATGATTGGCCGATAACGACGGAGAGTAAAAATTTTCACGATCTCCTGGTTTCGCGTGACTGAATCTTTCTGGATTCCATTTACCTTTTGTACTATGTTTCAAAACTGCTAAAAAGATTTCATCAATACTGATCCAACCAAAATGTAAGTATGGAGATAAGCCACTTGTGGCGGTAAGTTCAGGTCTATTTGGTTCAGATCTTTTTGTCAGATATAAATCTAATTTGTTTTTTAAAAAATCATCCAATAAACGAAGTGCTTCTTTTCGCCCACCTTTGACTCCATTGACGGGTGAGACTTGGTGTTGAAACGGAATTTGTTTCATTACTTCTCCCATCGATTTTGGAAGGCCTATCAATTTTGGAGGTTTTGCGTTTCCTTTTACGTCTATTAGATCTTCATGTTTCCAAATGATTGTGTTAGTTTTTGGAAATTCTCGATTGAGTACTTTATGGATCCAAAGTCTCAAAATTCTTGCTGCACTTGCTTGTTTTTCAAAGCGTGAGAATGGAATGAGAGAGTTACCATCAATGGATAACAATTGGCATTCGACTTTTTTTGCTAACTTCGAAGTTTGTTCGGGAATGATAAAACATGGAAAGTCATCCGTTACGACAACGGCTGCGTTTTCACAAATTTCTTTAAGAAGTCCTCTAGCTGAATGATTTGGTGTTTCTACAAAAGGCCAATACTGAATTCCAAGTTCGTCTGCTCTTGTTTGGTTTTCAAACATCCCTTCCAAAATAAATTGATGGATCCGTTCTGAATTCCAAGGGTAATCCATCCGAAGACCTTCATAAACAACGAGTTGTTTTTTTAATTCTTTCGCTAACTTGACGGCATGGAAAAATGCATGGTTGGCATCAAAACGCCTATATGCTTGCATCCAATAGAGTACAAATGGCTTTTTAGCATCAATGGGTTTGTTGTTACAGACTCGAATACGTTCGGAATTCACTCCTATTAGAGGGCTATGATTGAATTCTTGCTTTGGTTTTTTTGTGGGATCCTACTCATTCGAACGAAATGCTTAAAAATTAAGCTGTCTGTTTTAGATTAACTCAAATTGATTAAGGGTTCCCATCGAAGAGGGATACATTCATGGTATCACTGCTTGGTTTTTAGGGCATATTGGAGGGTTTCTAGGCAAGTTCTTCTTTTTTTTATCTAAAATTGGCTGATTATTCCCAATGGGTACCAATCTTGCATCACTTTTCAGCAAATAACATGGAAAGGATACATGGCAATATGAAACAATATTTCAAATCAATCGCCTTCCTTCTCCTGGTAGTTCCGATGTTCCTTTTTGCAGATGAAGCTGCAACAGTCGTGAGCCCAGCAGAAGAAACCGCAAAAGCAATCCAAACATTAACTGTAGGACTCGACACATTATGGGTGTTAGTTGCAGGTATGTTGGTGTTCTTTATGAATGCTGGATTTGCATTAGTAGAATCTGGATTTGCACAATCAAAAAACACAGTAAATATTTTAGCAAAAAACTTTATCGTTTTTGCAGCCGCAACATTCTCTTATTGGGCAATTGGTTGGGGATTGATGTTTGGTGACGGAACTCCTTATTATGCTACGGAAGGTGTTTTCTTTTTAACTGGACTTGATAACTCTCCTGCACTTGGGGATGACTACAAAGGTGTTTATTCTTCAATGAATTGGACTGGTGTTCCGCTACTTGCGAAATTTTTCTTCCAATTAGTTTTCGCTGCTACTGCTGCCACAATTGTATCAGGAGCTGTAGCTGAGCGGATTAAGTTCCATTCCTTTTTAATATTCTCATTCATACTTGTTGCCGTGATGTATCCTTTCACAGGTCACTGGGTATGGGGTGGTGGATGGTTAGCTGGACTTGGTTTTCATGACTTTGCAGGATCTACCGTCGTACACTCTGTAGGTGGATGGGCAGCCCTTGCTGGTGCCATCGTACTTGGAGCGAGAAAAGGTAAATTTTTACCTGATGGTCGTATCAAACCAATCCTTGGCCACAATATGACATCTGCAGCTCTTGGAACACTGATCCTTTGGCTCGGTTGGTTTGGATTTAACCCTGGTTCAACGATGGGTGTTGGTGATGGTAGTACAATGTCACACGTTATTGTTACCACAAATATTTCTGCAGCACTCGGAGCACTTGCATCCACAGTGACTGCTTGGATCATCCTAAAAAAACCAGATCTTGGTATGATTCTCAATGGAACACTTGCTGGACTAGTAGGGATTACTGCACCTTGTGCAATTGTAAGCCCAACTTCTGCTGCAATCATCGGCGCTGTGTCAGGTGTGTTAGTGGTGTTGTCCGTATTATTCTTTGATAAAATGAAAATTGATGACCCAGTTGGTGCAACATCAGTTCACTTGGTGTGTGGAATTTGGGGAACACTTGCAGTTGCCATTTTTGGATACGAAGGATCTCCTGCTGGAGTAGACGTTCCTTCCATTCTTACACAACTCTATGGAATTTTAGCAATCGGTGGATTCACATTTGCCGTTTCTCTCATCCTTTGGTTTGTATTAAAACTAGCTGGTGGAATCCGAGTAAGTGAAGAAGAAGAATTAAGTGGATTGGATCTTGGAGAACATGGTGCAGAAGCATACCCTGATTTCAATATCCGAGTTCGTGGTTAAGGAAATAGGAGTTTAACATTATGAAAATGATCATTGCAATCATCCAGCCACATAAGTTGGAAGAAGTAAAAGCTGAGTTAACCAAAAACGAAATCTATCGTTTAACAGTATCAGACGTTCAAGGTTACGGACAACAAAAGGGAAAAACTGAAGTTTTCCGCGGTCATGAGTATACTGTGAACCTACTCAGGAAAGTAAGGTTAGAAATTGCTGTAAACGATGAATTCGTAAAACCAACTGTAGATGCGATTCTAAAAGCAGCTAAAAGTGGTGATGGAAAAATCGGTGACGGTAAGATTTTTATCACTCCTTTAGAAGAAGTGATTCGAATCAGAACTGGCGAAAAAGGTAAAAACGCCATTTAACATTCCTTTCAAATAGGAAAAATCGGAAAACGCGCGGGTGAGGTATTTTTCATTCGTGCGTTTTTTATTGAATCAAAATCTCCAATGTATTCTTCTCAGATTTTATTTCAGATAACAGTTGTTCCTTTGTTATCTTAAGGCCACCGGTTCGATACTGATGGGGCATTCTTTTTGCACTGATTTTTTTACCATTGAGTTTTATTGAATGGATTAATCCATTTATGGATTTAACTTCATATTTAAGATTGAATTTCGTAGAGAAAAAATCCGCTTCAATGTTTAAACCATTTAGATCGATTGGTAGTATTGGATCAAAGATGATTCCATTTTTTTGGATTTGAATCCCCAGAAGAGTTTCATAAAATAATTTTAAGAATATTCCTGGTCCACTGGAATATACTCTCCAGCCACCTTCTAAAGGAATTTCTCCTCTTAAAAGTTTATTATAATTGGTTTCCGCATCCGTTCGATCCAAAAATACTCCATCGGAGCTCGAATAATAGCAGTTAGACTGACGTATTTCACAACTTGGAATACGATTTCTAATTCCTATTGGATTGATTAGATTGAGTTGCTTGAAAAACTCCTGTGATTTTCCCATCTCAGCCAATGCTTCACAATACCTAAGATGGGCATGGGTATACATAAGTCCTATTTCGCGTCCAAAAAAACTGGCAGTCTCTGCTCGTTTAAAAAATGTTGACTGTCCATTTTTGTAAGGAACTGGTTTGTCAAATAATCTCACACCATCTGGTCCCGTTAGATGAGATTCTATTATTTTTAAATGGAATTCTGCTTCGTCCTTCGTAAAAACATTGGAAATGATTCCGTAAATCATTGGCAAAATACTGTATCGGATGCTTGAAACTTTATCTTTTGGGTGTAATAGAAATTCTTTTTCTCCGTTAGATGAAAATTGAATGAGTCCGGCAATGATTCCTGATTCCATACAATTCTCTCGGATTTGAAAACTTAGCGTATTGGATAATGATAAATAGAAATTTTTCTTTTCTTCATTTCCAAGGATTTGATAATACCAAACTAATTTTTGAAAGAGGATAATTTGTAGTTCCGCAGTCCAAGGGCTTACAGCTTCGTCTCGAAAGTTTTTTTCCTTTGGTTGCATCGAGTCATTCCAATCTCCATTCCCATATTTTGGTAAAACTGTATTGGGAATAAAGCGATTCAAAATTTCTTTTAGAGGGATTTCAATTCCCTCTGCAATCTTACGTTTGTTGATTCGGACCTGATTTGAGGTTGTTTCTTCCAATATGCTAAAATCGTCTGTCCTCTCTAGATAAATGAGGATACATATAATCGGCCAATATAAAATGTCTCCATGTGAATCATCGGCTCGGATATGTTTATCTCTTTCATATAACATAAACCATTGAGGCCAATCTCCATCTTCATTCTGTTCGCTGAAGACACGGATGCACAAATCTCTGATCGCAGAAAAATTACCCGAGGTCAATAAGTATTCAAATGCACCTTGGCAAACATCTCTTGTTCCCCATCCACCACCCGAAAATTGCTCTAAACCTCTCGGATTTAGGTAGTGGATTTCGGCATTTTGTTTGAACCACGGAAGGATTTCAATCATCTCCAAAAAACTTTGATTATTTGCTTTTTTTGCAGAGTTTAATAGTGATCGATATTGAATTAGATATTCATTGTTAAATGAAGTTTTTTTTGCCCTTTTTTCAACCTGTAATTCTCCAAAAATATGTAATGTAATGGATGATTGAATTTCTGTACTGATGGTCAAATAGGGTAGGTTGAGTGATTGATTCGATTCAAATAACATTCGGTCATCGGAAACATTTAAATTCGCAATTGAATCAGTTTCTATCCGAAATCCTTTTCCATTGAATCTTTCGAAAATAGTACTCTTTTGGTTTGGAGAAACTGTAATAGAATGGGTTGATTTGTTGATGGTAAGAGGAAATGGTAAATTACCATTGTCTCCATCTAAACTAGTCGCAAAAGAAAAAATGACTTCTAATGGATTCGAAAAGTCATGCGAAAAATTGATCGTGAACGAATCGTTATCATTGGCATTTAATTGGATCTGAATGGACTCGTTGTTAAAAAAATAGACCCACTTTAAGGAACTTGGTTTGAACACCAAAAAAGATGGATTTTCTAAACAGATCCATTCCCCTTTTACTTTAATAAAAATCCTTAGACCTTTTGATTGGTTCGTTCCCAAATCACCACTTTTTCGCGAAAGCAATTGGTTGATGCTAGTATGACCTTGTGTGAGTTGAGAAATAAATAGTCCATTAAAATAAGAAGTGGAAGTAAGAGATGATTCTTCTGGAGTGAGATTCACTCCTGTCCTTAAGAGCTGGCCTTGCGGTCTTTTACATAAAATTTCTTTTTGCAAAAGAGAAACATAGGTGTCTTCATCGGTAAAAAAAGACAAGATGGATCCGTCTTGAGATCGTTCCACATTTCGCCAAGGATTCGCAAACTGTAATTTCAATGTATTTTCATT
Source organism: Leptospira bouyouniensis (assembly GCF_004769525.1). Lineage (NCBI taxonomy): Bacteria > Pseudomonadati > Spirochaetota > Leptospiria > Leptospirales > Leptospiraceae > Leptospira > Leptospira bouyouniensis. Next base: position 154,858 of record NZ_RQFT01000010.1, read on the forward strand.
GACTTTGTTGCCATTCCCATTTTTGCGATGGTGAAATAAACTGATATTTGGTGCTAATGTGATTTCAACAGGTGATACATCATACTCCCAATCGTCTAACATGGATTTTGGTTCATATGGTTGAGAAAAAAATGTTTCGATCCTATCCAGATTTTCAATGAGAAATGTATAAAAATGGCTAACAACTGTTTCTTGAGGTTGTAGAACTGTCTCCTCTGTTCCTAGTCCAATGATTGAGTGTTCTCCTTGATATCTTCGGTTTTGAAAAGGTTTTACTTTTCCTTGTTCAAATATATCCCTTCCATCTGTCGCATAGGAAGAAACTATTTGGTCAGAGAACGTAAAACTTGCTGGGTGTTTTCCAAAAACCAATTCATTTTGTCTAGATAAAATGGAAGTTCCATATGTTTGGTTTTGGATCACTTCATGATGAATGTATTGGGAAACAAATGCTTCATTTAGTTTTGCGGAATTGGGATCGCAAAGTCCAATGTCTTGGGTGTAAACCAAAGATATTGGGATCATGTTGTTTGATTGGTTTTGAATTGTTGTTTGGACTTGCCAAATATTTTGAATAGGATGGATTTCAAATTTCGTGATGATATTTAAATTATCAATCTTTCGACTGATAGTAACCTTACGTTCAGATGTTTGGATCAAAGGTGATCCAATTGGAGAAAAAAGTGCGATGGATTTTGTTTTTGATTCTAATCTATATTCTAAAGTTAGATTGAATACACTTTGATCCATTTCATTTCCAAAATATAAATTCATTAACGTATCGTTTAAATAAATGGAATGTAATGAAACATTTGAAAAAAAATGAACATTGAGTCCAGATTTGTTTTTAAGGATTATCATTAAACCTCCTTTAAAAATGGGTTTAACGTAATGACCTTCCATTTCCCAAAATGAGAAAAGTTCAGATGGTAATCAAATTCAAGTGCTGTTTCTTCTCCCTTCGCAATGACAATACATGTAATTCCTAAATTATGGAATTTTTTTAATATTTTAGAAATTTCGAATTTACCGACACTCGAAGTCGGACGGTCAATCACAACAAATTTTGGTTTCGCTAACTCGATTCTAATAGTGGAAATTTTGAATTTTTCAGCTAATGAAAGTTCGTCGTCCCATTCTTTTAGGGCAGATAATCCGCCCAATCGTTTAACTAACATGTCAATGTTATGATTTTTCAGTTCTTTCATTACTTGTTGGTCTGAAACTGAATTACCCAAAAATGCAGGTACGATTACATTGCGTAATCTTCCGGGAGGTAAGTAAGGTTGTTCGGGTAAAAATAAAATTTCATCTCGGCTTGGTTTTAAAATGATTCCTTCTTCATGATGAGAGATTCCCGCAAGAGATCGAAAAAAACTAAATTTTGTTTCCTCATCAATGGCTGTAACAAGCCATCTTTCTCTGGTTTTGATGGTTAGATCTAAGTGATCGATGATGAATTTTGATTTATCACCTGAATAGATAGAATAATTTTCAAAGATGATTTCGTTGGACTTGTAGTTAGTTTCTTCCTTTTTTTGATTCGTCTTTTCATAATGAACCATTGCTGTATCCAATGTATGTAAACGTTTTACAACCGCAGTGAAAGCTGATATAGATTGGAATTGTGTTACTATCAGTGAAAACGCATTTAATAGTGTAGTAAAAGCAAGCCCTGCTTGAGTGATAACTCCAAATTCTATTTCACCACGCATATAACTTGGTGCAATGATGAGCATGGGAATGATTTGGATAAAATAGTTATAACTATTTGTGAATAAGCTAAGTCTTAAATTGACTGAGATTAATTTTTTAAAATTCGTCACAAGTTTTTTCAATTTCGACTTTAGTCTTACTATCATTCTGAGTTCTCTATGGGTAACGGCGATGGATTCTGCATGTTGTTTGATGTGGAGTAAATCGGAACGATAGTTTGCTTCTAAATCCAATTGGTTGTAATTTAGTCGAATGAGCTCTTTTCCCAGAAAGATAGTAGAAATGGTTCCGATCGTAGCATATAGAACCGCTACCAAAAACAAAGTTGGATTGATACTCCATAAAACACCGGCAAAGGAAATTGCAGAAAAAAGTCCTCCTAAAAAAAGTAAAATGAATGAAAGAGTTGTGGTAGTGAAGGATTTGACATCATCAGAGATCCTTTGGTCAGGATTCTCGATTCCTTTTTGGTTTAAAATTAAATGGTATGTTTTTCCATTTAAGTAAGAATTTGTGAGCCTCCATGTTAATTGTTCTCTCCATACAATCCCAAGTCTTTCTTCAATAAAACGATAGATGGAGCCGATCCCAGCTGAGATTAAAAATACAATTGCATACAAAATTGCATATTGATAGAATCCCTTTTGATTTTTTTGTTCTATTGAAGAGATAAAATCTCTTCCAACGAAACTATTAAAAACATTAAATACATTGAATAGGATGACAAGTACAATCAGGTAGATGCTGTAACGAATTGCCGTTGGCCCTTGTTTGGAATTTAGTAATTGGGAAATGATTTTTAGTAAATGTTTTCCAGGAGGGTATTTGATTGGTTCGATGGCCATGAAGGGAATTGAATTTCATTAAAAGCAAAATTTTTTGAAACGCAAGATTTATTTTTGAAATCTACCTATTGGATTCGGATCTCTGAAGAGAATTGATTTAGAGCTGTTCGCAGTCTTTTATTTTTCACTCGGTTTAAATTTAAAATTATTTTCGCTGCAACCAAAAAATCCTTTTTTTTATTTATTTTCTTTCGAATTTGGGTGAAAATTCTATCCATTTTTATAAAAACTAATTGCATTAGTTAAAAAAACTAATTATATTAGATTTTATGAGATCACACTACCACATGATTCTGCTTTTAGTTACGATTTTTTTCCCTTTATTCCTTTGGGCCGATGAGATTCCCAAATCACAAAAACAAATTACATCTTATTTCCAAACGACTGAAGGTAAGATTGCGTATTACCAACTAGGTAGTGGGAAAAAGAATTTTATCTTACTCCCAGGAATTGGGGATAGAAAAGAAAGTTATGCAGAATTGGCCAGTTTACTTTCAAAAGATGGAAATGTATATGTTTTCGACCTAAGAGGGTTAGGTGATTCAGATATCAATTTTAATTCATATGGTCCAAAAGAAACTGCGTTAGATACTTTGGCATTTATTCGGGAAAAAAATTTAAAAGATGTTTATATAATTGCAAATTCAATGACGGCTGCATCTGCCGTTTACATCCAATCAAAAGAAAAAAAACGAGTGTTGGGACTTGTTCTTTCCGGTCCATTTGTGCGTGACAATGAACCTATGTCCTTTGTTTTGAAATCTATTTTACAAATTATGTTTCGCGGACCTTGGGGGCCAAGTGCTTGGGTCAAATTTTATGAATCACTTTTCCCTGTCCAACCTCCAAAAGACTTAGAAGAACGAAAGAACAGACTTAGAGAGAATTTAAAACAAGAGGGAAGGATGGCCGCGATTCGATCGATGTTATTTGCTTCCAAAAAAGAATGTGAGGATGAGTTAAATAATGCGAAAGGGAACCACATCATCATCATGGGTGCCAAAGATCCAGACTTTGATTCACCAGAACGAGAGGCAAATTGGATACGTGATACAATTGGCGGGACAGTTTTTCTGTATGAAAACGGAGGGCATTATCCCTTTGTAGAAGAACCCAACCGATTCTATCAAAACATACAATCTTTATGGCAAAAAAAATAAAAAATAAAATCGGAAGGCCGAAAAAAGGACAAATCCAAATCAATCGTCATTTGGTACTCGACGTTGCTTGGGATATGATTCAAAAAGTTGGGTTTTCAGAATTTAGATTGTCAACACTTGCAGAAACTTTAGGAATCAGAACTCCTTCCTTATACAATCATATTTCAGATATGGAAGATATATTTCGAGAAATGAAAATTAGGACATTGCGGTTATTAGGTGACAAATTAGACGAAGTGTTAAAACTAAATCAAGTTAGGTCCAAACGGATTTCTAAATTTTTGATTACCTATAGAAAATTTGCAAAAGATTATCCACATTTGTATCCTCTTGTGATTGCCTCTACCGAATTTGATCCCGAAATTAAAAGTTATGGTGATCGAATTTTACAACTTTGTTTAGATGCTTTTCATTTAGTCAATCTGGACAATGAAACCGTTCACAAGATTCGAATCATACGTTCTTTCGTCCATGGATTCATCGACCTAGAACGGGAAGGTGGATTTGGGAGAAAGGAATCTGTTGATGAAAGTTTTCAGAAATTAACGGAATCTCTCGAAACTGGAAAACTCTGGTAAAACTTTACTTTTCGGGAGAATGTGTGTGCGAAAACCTGGGAATACACTTATGGCAGCACTTACGATTACACTACCCGATGGAAGTTCCAAAGAACTCGAATCAGGAAAGTCATTTTCTGATTTTATCCAAAACCAACTGCCTTTCTTAAAAGAGAAAGCTCTTGCCGTTGTTTTGTCCGATGGACGAACTGTTGATTTATCTTTTGTTCCGACCGAAAACACCACTGTAAAATTTCTCACCTTCGATGAAAAAGAAGGAAGGGATGTATTCCACCATTCGTCAGCCCACTTACTAGGGATGGCGGTCCAAAGGTTATGGCCACATGCGAGACTCACCGTAGGTCCTGTCATAGAAAATGGTCCTGGGTTTTTCTTTTATGACATCGATTTTGGAGACACCGTCATCACTGTCGATGACCTTCCCAAAATTGAAACAGAAATGGGAAAAATTGTGAAAGAAGACCTAACAGTAAAACGTTGGGAACTTTCCAAAGAAGAAGCCATTCAGAAATTCAAACAAGAAAACGAACCTTACAAAGTAGAACTCATCCAAGGGTTTGATTCCGCATCGGTTTCGTTATACGGACAAGGGGAATGGTATGACCTTTGTCGTGGGCCACATGTTGCCCGCACAGGTCAAATCAAAGCTTTCAAACTAACTGCCATTTCAGGTGCGTATTGGAAAGGGGATTCTAAAAACAAACAACTCACTCGGATTTATGGAGTTTCATTTCCCTCAAAGAAACAGTTAGATGAATATATTTTTCTCATCGAAGAAGCAAAAAAAAGGGACCACAGAAAACTTGGGAAAGAACTCGATCTGTTTAGTTTCCAAGATGAAGCTCCTGGTTTCCCCTTTTGGCATCCAAAGGGAACCGTACTTTGGAATACACTCGCTTCTTACATCAGAGAAGAATGTTTTAGACGTGGGTACCAAGAAATCAAAACACCTGCGATTTTAAATTCTTCGCTTTGGAAAAAATCAGGCCATTGGGATAATTTCAAAGAAAACATGTACTTCACTGACATCGATGAAAGTGAGTTTGCGGTAAAACCCATGAACTGTCCTGGTTGTTGTTTGATTTACAAATACCATATGCACTCTTATAGAGAACTTCCACTTCGCTTTATGGAACTTGGGAATGTACATAGGCATGAGATGTCTGGAGTTTTACATGGACTCTTTCGAGTTCGTGCTTTTACTCAAGACGACGCTCATATTTATGCTCCATTGGAAAAAGTAGAATCAGAAGTAGAAGACATCATCGATTTTACATTTGATGTGTATAAAAAATTTGGATTCACTGAATTCAAAACCTTCATTGCTACGAGGCCAGAAAAATCGCAAGGTAGCGATGAAGATTGGAACCTCGCCACACAAGCATTACACGATGCCTTAAAGAAAAAAGGGATCGAATACGGGATCAAAGAAGGGGATGGTGCTTTTTACGGACCAAAGATCGAATTCAATATCAAAGATTCATTGGGAAGGTTATGGCAATGTGGGACAGTGCAAATTGACTTTTCCATGCCAAACCGATTTGAACTCGACTTCACTGCATCCGATGGAAAAAAACATGCACCCGTCATGATCCACCGTGCTATCTACGGTTCTCTCGAACGTTTCATTGGAATTCTCATCGAACACTTTGAAGGTAAATTTCCGCTTTGGCTCAATCCGACACAAATTCGTGTCTTAACTGTGGCAGAATCTCATAGTGATTATGCAAAAGAAGTATATCAGGATTTGGTGATGCATGGATTCCGCGTCGAACTGGATGTACGGAATGAAAAGATCGGAAGTAAGATTAGGGATTCCATCATAAAACGTAGTAGTTATACGCTCATCCTTGGTGATAAAGAGAAAGAAGCAGGGAGTATATCGTTCCGTCGTATGGGCGAAGAAAAAACGGATACGGTTTCTCGAGATGGATTCCTCTCTCTTCTCAAAGGGGAACTCAACTAAAGAAATTTCTTGACTAACACTGGTCGGAACATATGTTTCCTACCAGTGTCCAAGAGCCAAGTTTATCATACGATCAATGAGCCAGTTACTTTCTATCTGGACTTACCCATTCACCCACCGTATGATGTATGTGATGCGTATGATGCCATTCCCATGATGGGTCTCCCCATTACTGAAGGTGTAACACTTGGCTGGAAAGTAAGTCGAATGCAGTTTGTCGATGGGATGGGTCGGGATGTTACATTCGATTGTCCGAACATTGTCATCACTGGCGGACAAAACATCGGAAACAATCCTGTCTCGTTCTATGTAGTTGCAGCCTTCTATGATCAGAACGATCGACTTTTGTCATGCCAAACTTCCGAACACAGCATACAACCTTGGGAACGATACGATGTGCCGGGACTTTGGAGTCGGTTTCCTTTTCCAATTTCTGAAATCGCAAGAGTGGCCGTACGTATCACTGTCTCTGGGTGTGTCCTGCAAATAAGGAATGAAGGACACATACTCTCAACCCAATACAAACTCATTAAAAAAGAATCCAAAAAAGAATGGAAACGCGCAGGTCACGTGGTAGGAATCCATGGTGTCCAAAAATGGAATCCAGGCAAAGGGAAACTTTTGTTTGCAACAGAACCTCTAACCAAGGAAAATAAACTTCGTTTTCGCTTGGAGAGAAGGGAAAACCAGTCGTTCCATTACCTTGCCCTTGTCCAAACACCAGACCCTGTTTCGAAAGATACCAAATGGGACAACCTGATCCAGTATGTTTTGTATGATGAGTTCGGTCGGATTTGCCATGGTGGTTCTTGTATGGGAATGGGAAATCACGGGGAATATCTGTCTCTTATCCCCATTTTGCCAGAAATTTTAGATTCGGAATCCCTTTCCATTGAATATGTGGTCTGGGAAGGGCCTAGCGGAACGCTTTAGCCATCGAACCTGTGCATTTGCAAAGAAATGTACTTGCGTGCCTCGTTTTTCATCCGAAATTGGAAATTGAAAGAAATTTCGGAGACTGAATGCAGAAACGGCCCAACCCTAGAGGGAACCCAAACCAAGATAAATTCGCCCACATCAGAATTAACGAACAAATTACCAATGTAGCATCGATCCGACTCGTCTCTGACGAAGGGTCTGACATCGTTACTCTGGACGAAGCTCTAAGAAGAGCTAAGGAAGCTAACCTTGATTTGGTGGAAGTCTCGGGAGACCAAGATGTTCATGTCTGTAAGCTGATCGATTTTGGAAAATACAAATTCGAACTTCTTAAAAAAACGAAAGAAGCGAAAAAGAAACAACACGTTGTCACGGTGAAAGAAATTAAAATCCGCCCGCGGATTGATAACCATGACTTCGAGATTAAGAAGCGTCATGCTTTAGAATTCTTGCAAAAGGGTGATAAAGTAAAAGTGACACTTCGATTCCGAGGCAGAGAGATGGTTCACTCTGAAATTGGAATGAATATTGTTAACCGGTTTGTCGAGGACCTAAAAGAGCATGCCTCTCCCGAAAAAATGCCGGTACACGACGGAAAGACGATAGTGGTCGTGATGAACCCAATTGGTGAAAAACCTAAAGGATAAAACAACTATGTATAAGCTGAAGACAAATAGGGCAGCAGCCAAACGTTTTAAGTTTACCAAATCAGGTAAAATCAAACGCGGTTGCGCCTTCCGAAGACATATCTTGGAGAAAAAATCTCCTAAGATGAAACACCAAAGCCGTGGAATGCACCTCATCCATGAAACCGATTACAACCGTGTAGAAAAACTTCTACCTTACGGAGGTTAAACGATGCCACGCGCAGTCAACGGAACCATCCATAAGAATCGTAGAAAAAAAGTTCTCGCTAAAGCGAAAGGTTTTAGAGGCGGACGTTCAAAACTTTTTAGAACAGCTAAATCTGCTGTGATGAAAGCGGGTCAATGGGCATACCGTGACCGTAGAAAGAAAAAGTCTGAATTTAGAAAACTTTGGATCACACGTATCAATGCCGCAGTCAGAGAAAATGGAATGTCTTACTCAAAATTCATTCACGCTCTCAAAACTCACGGAATCAACTTAGACCGTAAGACATTGGCTGACCTTGCATACAACCACAAAGAAGTATTCAACGCCATCGTCGAAAAAACCAAAGTCGCTAAGTAAATTAGTGCTTGATAGGAATGGAATAGCTCGTCTATTCTATTCCATCGGATTGTTATCATGTTAAAAATCGAAACCATTGAAGAGCTAGAAAGTAAAGTTGTTAAGGCCCTTGAGCTTATCCAGGACCTAAGAACAGAAAACGCACGCCTGGAGACAGAGAACGAATCCCTCCGCGCGGAAAATGACCAAATGAAGCTCGCAATGGAGGAAAAAGAGCGCGAACTCAAAACGTTGCGTTCACAGCTCCAAGAAGCGACGGATGAATTAAACCAACTCAAAGAAAGAGAAAGTTTACTCGAATCCAAAGTGCACCAACTGCTTGGACGTTTGGACGGACTTCCTACGACAGGTAGTTCCACTCCGAAATCAACTCAAACGCCCCCATCAGAATCTGATGTTCCAGCGGCTCCATTAGCGGCTGCTGCTGTCGCTACGACACCAAGCCTCACTTCAGAAGATGACGATGAAATTATTTTACTCGATGAAGATGAATCAGAATTCCATGCGGAAGATGTTTTAGAAAAAACTCCAGCCTCCGCTTCTTTTGAAAAAGAAGAACTCGTTGTAGAATCAGATGATGAAGTCCCTACAGTGGAAATTGATGAGGATGATGATATCATTATTGACGATGAGGATGAAGCGATCAGTGTATTTGATGCTGATGATGACGATGATTTTCTCATCATTGAAGACGATCCCAAATAAATGATATGGCAGAATCTGCCCCAAAATCACAAAAAATAACCAAACAAATATTTGGTGAGACGTATACAATCGTAGGTGAAGCTTCTTCAGGGTATATTTCTGAAGTGGCTGACTATGTCGAAGATCGCCTTTTGGAGCTTGGTAAAGTATTGCCCAATGCTTCTAAAACAAAAATTGCTGTGCTTTGTGCCTTAAATCTTGCAGACGAATTGTTCCAGATGCGAGATGTGACTGCCAAGGCAAAAGAAAATCCGGAACTCGAAGAAAGAACTAAAAAAATCATCTCACTTCTGGAAGAAGGGATCATTGGGGATCATTTTTGAATCCAATTTCAAAATCCGAAGCTAGACAAATTCTAAAAACAAATATCGCCAAACTCACAGAACGTGAGGATTTGGAAGTCGCCATTCTCAAACGACTTTTCCCATTATTACAAGGCAAATCAAAGATCATCACTTATGTTCCCGATCTACAATTTGAAGTGGATGTGTTGCCTGTTGTGGAATCGTCGCCTTTACCAAAACCCACAAGTTTTATGGAAGCCCGTCATTCTGCTAAGTGGTACTTCCCGAAAGTAGGAGAAAATTTTACCTTACGTTTCATACGTCCGTTCTCTTTTGAAAAAGGCCCACATGGAATTTTTGAGCCAAAAGGGGATGAGGAGATATCCGTAGACGAAGCCGATTTGATCCTCGTTCCCGCACTGGGTTACCACCAAAATGGAACAAGGCTCGGTAGGGGGGGTGGTTATTATGATCGCATTTTATCTTCTGAAACTGTGCAAAAGAAAACCATTGGATTTAGTTTTTCTAAATTTTTTCCCGTCCCATTCATAACAGAAGGGCATGATATAAAAGTCGGAAAAATGATTACGGAATTTCAGATTCATTCTTTTTTCGATTGAATCCACGTAGGATTCTGACACGATTCCAGGTAGAATATGGACCAAGAAAAACTTCTCACATCCCTTGCGGAAAAGACCAAAATGGAACAAGAATCCGATTTGGGAGACCTTGAACAATTTCTTACATTTACCATCGAAAGGGAATTCTTTGGGATACGTTTATTACTTGTCCATGAAATTTTAAAACCGGTTCTCATCACACGAATTCCCAATGTGGATGATTATATTTTAGGAGTGATCAATCTTCGTGGAGAGATCATCCCAATCGTGGATCTTAAAAAAAGATTCCACGCAATTGATTCTGATATCCATCCCATTTCAAGGATTGTAGTTGTGATGTTAGATGAAAAACGAATTGGTATTTTGGTCGATGAAGTCAAACAAGTCGTGAAAATCCAAAAGGATTTTATCAGTTATACAACAGATGACTTGTCGTTAAACTATAGTAAGATGGTAGAGTCTGTTTCTCGATACGAGGATCATTTGATTTTGAATTTGGATTTGGAACAAATTGTAGATTTTGTTTCATCCACTAAGTAAGGAAAAAGGGTTACGACATTGGCTGGAATTTTAGGCGAATACACAGAAGTTTTCCTGGAAGAATCCGAGGACCAAATTGAAGAACTCAATTCCAATTTGGTAAAACTTGAAAAAGATCATGAAAACCCAGAAATCATCAATGATATCTTTCGTGCGGCCCATTCCTTAAAAAGTTCTTCCGCATTCGTTGGATTGTACAATTTATCCGACTTAGCACATACGATGGAAAACCTTCTCCAGAAAATCAGAGAAGGCAGTTTAGAAATAAATGTAAAACTTGTTAATTTACTGTTTGAATGTTTTGATTTGATCAAACAAGTGATTGAAGGTGTTGCCAATGGAGTAAAGGTTGAAACTCCATTCACCGACATGATTCAAAAATTACAGGATTATGAGGTATCGGTATCTGGAAGTGGATCCGGGACTGCAGCAAAAGAAGCACCGCAAAATAATACATCAAATCAAAATACAAATCAAACTTCTCTAGGCAATTTAACAGAAGAAGAAATCGCCGAAATCAGAATGGCTCTCAGAGAAGAAGATGGTCTTTCTGTTTTCTCTGTCGACCTTCGATTGAAAAATGAAACTCCTATGCAAAATCTTCGTTTGCTTTTGATTTTGCAGTCGGTTACTCAGTCTGGTGTTGTGATCAAATGTGATCCAACCGAAGAGGCTTTAGATAATGGACAAGGGAGTTATGCACTTTCCTTTATCACGGTTACTAAATTTAACAAAGACGAATTGTATACTCAGTGTAACATTGATATGGTTGAGAATCTTTCCATTCAATCCATTAAAATCCCTGAAACAGAAATGGAAGCTCTCGAAAAACGTTCCGAATCTTCTGTTGTGAGCTCTACTCAATCAAATCCGAACGCAATTGATTCTGAAGAAAAGTTAGTTTCAAAAGGGTCTGCCAATTTTGAAAAAGCAGTCACTGATTCTAAAGTTGTCATGCGTACAATAAAGGTATCCTCTGACAAACTTGACCAACTTATGAATAATGTTGGTGAACTTGTCATCACAAACTCTGGATTCCAAAAGATCTACGATGATTTAGTATCTCAGTTTGGTGAAGATTCTCTTTTCAATGAACTAAAAGGGAAAATCGACCAGATCAATCGTATTTCAAAAGACTTACAAACTGGAATTATGAACATCCGTATGGTTCCGATTGGATCTGTGTTCAATCGATTCACACGGCTCATTCGTGATCTTTCACTGGAAACCGGTAAACAGGTGAATTTAGTTTTACGTGGTGAAAACACGGAGTTAGATAAAAAAGTAATCGATGCGATTGGGGAACCTCTCATTCATTTGATTCGAAATTCAGTGGACCATGGAATTGAATCCCCTGAAGAACGAAAACTTGCAGGTAAGTCAGAAGAGGGCACGGTGGAACTCAACGCCTACCAAGGTGGTTCCAATATCCTTGTGGAAATTCGCGATGATGGAAAAGGTCTGAGTAAAAGTAAAATTTTGAAAAAAGCCATCGAACGTGGGTTAGTCACAGAAGCTGATTCCCAAAATCTTTCAGAATCTGATATCTTTCAATTTATCTTTGCACCGGGTTTTTCTACAGCAGATAAAATTTCCGATATCTCAGGCCGTGGTGTTGGGATGAATGTTGTGAACAAACTCATTGAAGAGTTCAAAGGAAAAATTATTATCCATTCGGAAGAAGGAAAAGGTTCATCATTTACCCTATCATTCCCGCAAGCCCTTGCCATCATTCCTTCCATCCTTGTGATCATGGAAGAAGAAGTGTATGCCTTCCCATTATCAGAAGTATCTGAAACGATTAAGGTTAACTTAGACCAAATCACAACGCTTGAAGGGCATGAGATCATCAACTTACGGGGAGAAGTTTTACCAATTTACAGATTGAATCGTATTTTGGGACTTGCTGACAAACAAGAAATGGTGGAAGTTCCTGTTGTCATCGTAAACTATAAAACGCGTAAACTTGGATTTATGGTAGATGACCTCATCGGAAAACATGAAACAGTGATCAAATCTCTTGGCAAAAACTTCCAAGATGTACAGGGTTTAACTGGAGCTACCATCATGGGAGATGGAACCATTATTTTGGTATTAGATATCCCTGGGCTTGTGGAAATTGCTGCGGATAAAATAGACTGGACAGACAAACTTGTGTCAGGTGAGATGATGAAACGTTCTTCAACGATTCGTTCTCTTGAAATGTCTGATTCAGAATATATTTTCAAATCCAATCATCCAACCAATCGTTACAATGCTCAACTCATAGAATTACGTGCAAAAGACAAGTCACGTACCAAAAAAGATAAACATAAAATCGAAAGGCATATCATCGTTCCAAAAGAAGAAGTGTTTACAGAAGAAGCTGTAACCAATCAAAAAGTAACTACAGAAGTATCCAAAAAAGAAACAACTGTAAATGGACACTCTGATGGGCATTCACAAACTTCTGATTCCGCAACTTCTACTCTTGTTCTCGATCATAAAACAGATGAAATTCATCGACTTGCAGATGTTGCAAAAATTGACAACGTTAAGTTAACCGAAAGGGAACAAGCCGCCGAAATCATCAAAGGATTTGTGGAACAAAAGGAAGAACGCCTTAACCAAGTTTCTGCACTAAGCACTGATGCAATCAATGAAATCATGTCTTCCAAAGATATTAAAAAATTGGAAAATATTGTGAACACTGGAATGATGAATGCTGGTGTTGTATTATCGCAGTTAGTTGGTAAGGAAGTAGAATTATTTATTCCTGAAATTAAGTTAACTGATCGAGATGGTTTGGCAAAAGAATTCCGTTATTCCATGGACCAATTTTTTGGAATGAAAATCCGAATGACCGGGGATTTAAACGGAAATCTTTTGATGATGTTTTCAGAAGAAAATGGATCTGAAATTGCAAAAGAACTTTTGGGATCGGAAGAAGCAAAATATGCTGATGGAAATAATCATAAGTTATCTGATGATATGATGTCTGTTTTATCCGAAATTTCGAATATTGTTTGTTCGAGTGTGATGAATTCACTTTCAAATAAATTAAAAAAAGAAATTTTGCCTTCTGTGCCTGAGATGATCACAGGAAGTTTTATGGAAGTTGTGGATATTGTGAAACCAGAACGAACCAAATTTTTGTCAATGCATACAGAATTCAACCACCAAGGGAGCAACCTAATTGGTGTTTTAGTATTTTTGCCTGATTTTGACGAGTTAGTTGAGTTAATCCATAAATCATGAACAAAAAACCGACGGTCGTGATCATTGATGACTCACTACTTGTGAGAAATATTTTAAGTGATGCACTCACTAAAAAAGAGGAAGTATCTGTCATTGCCACAGGCAAAACAGGCATGGACTGCATTGATCTCGCTGAAAAACTAAAACCTGATTTTATTGTTTTAGATATCGAAATGCCGATTATGGATGGGTTAACGGCACTTGCTGAAATCAAAAAGAAAAAACTCCCAAGTCATGTCATCATGTTGTCCGTTCTCACCCAACATGGCGCAGATGCTACTTTTAAGGCACTCGAACTTGGGGCAGTGGATTTTATTCCAAAACCATCAAGTGGGAATCAATTTTCACCAGAAGACATTGCGGCTGTATTATCTTTAAAAATCAAAGGATTTTCAGATTCCAAACAACTTAGTTTTGAAACGGTTTCCCGACCGGAACGCCAAATAAATAAAAGTTTTCAAAAACCAATCCAAGTAGATGCTATCGGAATTGGTACCTCCACTGGAGGACCAAAAGCGTTACAAACCGTTTTTGCAGGGATACCAGCTGATTTTCCAAAGCCGATTTTTGTTGTGCAACATATGCCAGCAGGATTCACGAAAGCTTTTGCTGACAGATTGAATTCTTTGTCAAAAATACAAGTGAAAGAAGCAGAACATGGCGATTTGGTGCATTCGGGTACGGCATACATTGCTCCTGGAGATTACCAAATGAAGGTAGTTGCGAAAGGTAAAGATCATTTCATAGAACTTACCCATAGCGAACAAGTCAATGGCCATAGGCCTTCCATCGAGGTATTATTTGATAGTTTAATAGAGTCATATGGAGCAGATCATCTTTTGTCTATGATTATGACTGGGATGGGAAAAGATGGATCTCAGGCAATATCCAACATACACGCGAAAGGTGGTATTACTTTGGCACAGAATGAAGCAACTTCTGTAGTGTATGGGATGAACCGCGTTGCGGTAGAACTTGGGGGGATCGATTTTGTTCTCCCTGTTGAAGAATTAGTACCAAAAATGATAGAATTATTAAAGTCGAGAGGGAATTAAAATGGCAAGAATTTTGGTTGTAGATGATGCAAAATTCATGAGAACGCTCGTTAAAGATGCGTTAGTTGGAGCAGGTCACGAAATCGTTGGTGAAGCAGAAAATGGTAACATTGCGGTTGAACAGTATAAAAACCTCAAACCAGATTTGGTCACCATGGACATTACCATGCGTGAAAAAGATGGAATTGAAGCCACAAAAGAAATCATAAAATTTGATGCTTCTGCAAAGATCATTATGGTGACAGCACTTGGACAAGAAGACCTTTTAGCAAAGGCCATCAAAATGGGTGTGAAAGATTTCGTTGTGAAACCATTTCCACCGGAGAGATTGCAACAAGCAGCCGCTAAAGCATTAGGTTTATAAGTCGTGTCTCAAACCCCGGAGTTTATCGTCCGGTGGCAAAACCAGGACGGTGGATTGACTGAAGGACCTTTGACGGTTTTATGGTCTCTGATTGATAGTTATAAGGTTGATATTTTTGAAGTCTCCCTTTCGCGTATCACATCTGATTTCATTCAATTTTTGAGAACGAGTCAATCCTTGTCCATTGAGCTTACCTCTGAGTTTGCTGTGATGGCGTCACATTTGGTGTACTTAAAATCTAAGGCATTACTCCCTGACCCAGGTTTTGAAGAGGAAGATTACGATCCGCCCCTACCGAAAGAACTTGTGGATAAACTTTTGGAACACAAAAAATTCCAAATGGCTGGGCAACGCCTCGCTGAACTGGACAGATTGACCGCAGGAATGTTCACGAGAGAAACCAACCAAGTTTTAGATGAAACGGAAGTATGGCTCGATGTGAGCCTTGTTGATTTGATTTCTGCCTTCAATTCCATTTTGGAACAGGAGAGTTCCAATGAGGAAGAGGAACAAATCCCTATCTACGAAGGGGTTTCCCAATATTCGGTAGAAGATAAAATGGCCTACTTGCAGAATTTATTGGAAAAATCTGGCGAAATTCACTTTTTGGATTTGTTTGAAAATGACAAACCAGAAAAAAAAGAAATCGTCGCAGCCTTCCTTGCTGTATTAGAAGTTGTTAAAATCCGAGTTTGCAAAGTGGTCCAACACGCAGTTTTCGGAGAAATCAAAATAGTCAAGGTTTAGATCAACTTGGAAGAAAGAAACTATACAAAGGGCCTTCTTGAGGCACTTCTCTTTTTGTCTTCGGATCCAATCAAATTATCTGCCCTTGCTAAGTCTTGTGGAATCGAAAAAACCGAAGCTCGAGAACTTTTAGATGAATTGATTTTGGATTACCAAGAAAGAGAAGGTGGTTTTTTGCTAAGAGAAATCGCTGGTGGATACCAATTCATTACCAATCAAAAATACAGCGAAATCTTATCTCATATATTTAAAGATAAAAAAAGGGAAACTCTCTCTAGAGGGACTCTCGATACCCTCGCGATCATTGCATACAAACAACCAATCACCTTAACAGAGTTAGATGAAATTCGTGGTGTATCTTCTAGGGCAATGGTTGCAAGCCTTATGTCCAAAAAATTAGTCAAAGCAGTTGGACAAAAAGAAGTTCCAGGTCGACCAACTTTATATGGTACTACAAACGAATTTTTATTACATTTTGGATTGAGTAAACTCACTGACCTTCCTACTCCAGTGGAAGTGAAAGAGCTCAAATTTGAAGAGTTTTCACTAGATTCTATTGTTGTGACAGATGAGACAGAAATGAATCCGGACTTTGATTTAGATTCTCTACCTGAAGAATTAAAAGAAGAGAAAATCAATGAGTAATGCAGAAGAAGAATTAAAAAAACTCAGGGCTGATATCGATTCTCTCGATTCTCAAATTATCAATCTGATTCAAAAACGTGCAGGTTTCGCACAAGAAATTGGTCGTGTAAAAAAAGAATCAGGTGGTCCGATTTATAGACCTGACCGTGAAAAAGATGTTTATGAAAAAGTTACAAAACTTTCCGAAGGTCCTCTTCCTTCTGCAGTAATCCGCGCAATCTATCGTGAAATGATGTCAGGTACAATCGCCTTAGAACATCCGTTAAAGATCGGTTTTTTAGGACCAGAAGGTAGTTTTTCTCATTCAGCATTACGTTCAAAATTTGGTACTTCCATTGAAGCTGTACCACAAACTTCTATTCCTGATGTATTTCGTATGGTAGAAGAAGAAAAATTAGATTATGGCGTTGTCCCAGTGGAAAATTCGACTGAAGGACAAGTGAGTTCTACTCTTGATATGTTTTTAGAAACAGATCTCATTGTGTATTCAGAGTTATACCAAAGGATTTCATTTTCTTTACTAGGGTTTGAAACAGATTTAGCATCTGTGAAAAAACTTTATGGAATTCGTATTGGAAACGAACAATGTAGGAATTGGATTTCGGCTAACTTACCAAATGCGGAAGTTGTCGACACATCTTCTACAGCGATGGCCGCAAAACTAGTTTCTGAAAGAAGAGATGGCCTTGCCATCGCTTCAAAAATTGCAGGCGAAATTTATAATTTAGGTATCATAGCTGAGGGCATCGAAGATTATTCAGGTAATACAACTCGGTTTTTAGTCATAGGAAAAACAGAATCACCTCAAACGAATGAAGACAAAACTTCAATTGTATTTTCTATTCCTAACCAAACAGGGTCATTATTTCAAATTTTAAAAACCTTTAATGATGTTTCTGTGAACCTAACCAAAATAGAATCAAGACCATTAAAACGTAATTTATGGGAGTATCATTTTTTCATCGATTTTATTGGTCATAAATCAGATCCTAAGATCAAATCTCTCCTAGAAACCATAAGATCACAATGTACCGCTTTGAAAGTCCTCGGTTCTTATCCAACTGCAGGATCCTTTCCCACATGAAACTAGACCGTGTTCTCATTTATGGAATGGGGCTTATGGGAGGGTCTCTATCATTAACGATTCGTGAAAAATTCCCCAATGCAAAAATATTTGCTGTGGTTCGGTCAGAAAAAAGTAAAAACTCAATTATTCAAAAAAAATTAGCTGACCAAGTATTGTTAAACGATGAAACTTTTAGTATCGATTGGGATCAATATGATCTTGTTGTATTTAGTACACCTGTAACGTCAGTTTTAAAACTCATTCCTAGTTTACCAAAAAAAAGTTCGACAATTTTTATGGATTTAGGGTCCACCAAACAATCTATTGTTGCAGCAGTGGACCAACATTTCGGAAATTTTGAGCACAACTATATTTCTGCACATCCCATGTGTGGTTCTGAACAAACAGGGCCCCTTGCAGCAATACCAAATCTTTACCAAGATAAACTGTGTATCTTAACCAAACCAAAGGCTGCGAGCCAAACTTCATTTGAAGCAGTAAATAAATTTTGGGAAACAATTGGGTCTTGGACGATTCCAATGGATGCAAATGTACATGACGAAACCTTGGCTTATGTTTCTCATCTACCACATGTGATTTCGACGATCCTTGTTAATGTTGCTGGCAAAAACAAAACGACGATGGAACAAGTATCTTCGATAACGAAACCAATTACTGGTGGAGGTTTTCGTGATATGTCAAGGATCGCTGGTTCTAATGCAGAGATGTGGGCATCGATATTCGAGGAAAATAAAGTATTTTTAAAAAACTCTATTGATGATTTTATAAAAGAACTTAAAGAATTTCGTAAACTATTTCAAGAAGAAACTAATCTTGATGAATCCAGCATTCATTCCATTTGGGATTTAGCACTGAAACAAAAAGAAATCATTCAGAAAACAAAATGAAATTTTTAAAAAACATTAGTAAGTTAAGCGGTTGTCAGGCGGCAATTTTGACTAACCAAAGTGCATTCGGTTATAATGGTAAATACCATTTCCAAACCTATTCAGAAATTTTTAATCTAAAAACTATTTTTTTACCTGAACATGGATTGTTTGCTGAATTACAAGATCAAGTGAGTGGAGACGAATTAAAATACCTTTTTGGTAATATGCAAATTGTAAATTTGTATGGAAAGGAAGAGAGTAGTTTGGTTCCACCTAAGGAAAGTTTACAAAATTTAGATTTAGTGATCATTGATATAAAAGATGTTGGTTCTAGGTATTACACTTTTTTAACAACTGCATATTATATTTTAGATCAAATTGCGAAACTAAAAAAAGAAACTGGTAAAGCACCTATTTTTTTAGTAATTGATTCTCCAAATCCGATTGGTACAAAAGTGGAAGGATCTCCACTATTAGAATCCTACCAATCCTTTGTTGGTGTTAAAACGGTTCTACATCGGCACGGTCTTACTCCAGGTGGACTTCTTACTTATTATAACGATACATTCCATTTAAATGTGGATGTAGTCGTTGTCCCGGTAGGTGTTTTCCATCCAAATCGTATTCCTTCATTTGAATGGGTTCCTCCATCACCAAATATCCCGACGCAAAACACTTGTTTCGTGTATCCTGGTATGTGTTTATTGGAAGGAACCAATCTTTCGGAAGGAAGAGGTACAACCAAACCATTCGAAACTTTTGGTGCACCATACTTGTTTGGTGAAGCTAAACAAGAACTAGACATACGATTGTCAAACCACCAGAAAGGAACCTTTCTTTTAAGGAATTTGCGTTTTTTGCCTACTTTTCATAAATATGTTGGGATCATCTGTGAAGGTTACCAACTTATGGTAACAAAACCTAAAAAGTTTCATTCTTTATATTTTACTTTATATTTTTTAAAACAGTTGGGTGAATTGTTTCCGAAACAATTTGAATTTTTAAAAGGAGTTTATGAATTTCGATCCGATCGACCAGCAATAGAGTTACTTGCGGGTGATCCTTATTTACTCGATTATCTGTATGGTAAACATTCGGAATCTGATCTAGAAATGTATTTGGAAAACAAAGAATCACTTTGGACCAAAGCAATAAAACCTTACAGATACTAATTTTTTTAACAAAATGATGTTGCAGACCGACTAAAGGTTAGGTAAATAATGACCATGACAAAACTGTTTCGAACCATCATTCTATTTTCCCTAATGACTACGCTTTTTACCAATTGTGGCTATAACCGTATCCAAGAGTTGGATGAAGAAGTCACTGCTTCTTGGGCAGAAGTGCTCAACCAATACAAAAGAAGAGCTGATTTAGTTCCCAATTTAGTTTCAGCAGTAAAAGGTTTTGCAAACCAAGAAAAAGATATTATGAAAGGAATTGCTGACGCAAGAGCTAAAATTGGATCGATCCAAGCCACTCCAGAACTCATCAATAATCCCGAAAGTTTAAAACAATTTGACCAAGCTCAAGGCCAACTTGGATCAGCATTATCTAGACTTCTCATGATCCAAGAGAATTACCCGCAACTAAAGTCTGACCAACATTTTTCTGATCTGATGGCACAATTGGAAGGAACTGAAAATCGAATCACAGTGGCAAGGAATCGTTTTATTAAAGCCACAAAAGAGTTCAACGTTTACATTCGGCAGTTCCCAGCAGTCCTTACTGCAAAAGCATTTGGTTATGAAGCTAAGGCGAGTTTTACTGTGGAAGACCAAAAGACGATTGAGAATGCTCCAAAAGTTGAATTTTAAGTTTTAAACTCTATTGAATTTCTATTACATTCGTTTGTTCATTTGTAAGAGTTAAATGAGAAAAAAGGTATCGAAAGTTTTCACCTTCGATACCTTTTTTATTTCCTCTTACTTATGGAGTTCGAATTCATCAGTTTGCATTGAATTATTAGAACTGAAAATAAAGAAATGGACTGGATAAGGTGACACTATAAATGATAAAGGACGTCACATACAGTAAAATACAAGCTGGGACAAGGAAATACAAATTGTCAGTAATGAAGGCAAACCTGTCTTCTTTTTTATCCTGCATAATATCTACAAAAAACAAGAAACCAACAAGTATCACCAAACTGATGTTCATTTGAGGAAAAAATCCACCAGCACCTGTAAAAGCTCTTTCTAACATGATGTTTGTGATACCCATCCCAGTAGGAACTTCAGGTGTCGCTTTTGCCCGGAAGAAAAAACAAGAAAGGACAAAAACTCCAACAGGATACAGTGGTTGTAAAAACCTAGGTACTTTGTTCCAAACATTTCGCATCGTCTCAAATTTAAATACAAACTTTTCAACCACCATCATCGTTGAATGAAGGGTTCCCCAAAATACAAATGTCCAATCGGCACCATGCCAAATTCCTGAAACGAAGGTTGTGATGAATAAATTCACATAAGCTAAAATTTCGCCCCTCCTGTTTCCGCCAAGAGTGATGTACACATAATCTCTTAACCAAGAACTAAAGGATATATGCCACCGCCTCCAAAGTTCACTGAGGGTTCCCGATAGAAAAGGTCGATCAAAGTTTTTGGGAATATGGAAGCCAAGGATTCTTGCTGTTCCAATCGCAATATCTGAATACCCGGAAAAATCACAATAAATTTGAACGGCAAATAAAAAGGCAGCTATCCACATTGCGATCCAGTTGTATTCCGTCGGACTTGCATAAATCGGATCAATCACGTAAGAAACAGGATCGGCGATAAAAGTTTTTTTAAAGATTCCCCAAAAGAGTTGTTTCAAACCTTGTTTCAGATTATCTTTCGTGAAGTCTTTGGATTCTAAAAATTGATGTAATACATCACTGGCTCGTAAGATTGGACCTGCCACAAGTTGTGGAAAAAAAGATAAAAAAAGGCCAAAGTGGAAAATAGATTTTGCTCTTACAACCACCCCTTTGTAAACATCCACAGCATAAGATACGGCTTGTAAGGTGAAAAAACTAATCCCCATTGGTAATAAGATTCCAGATTTTTGTATAAAATCCGGATCACAAGCAGTGAAAGAAAAAGTTTGGTTCCAAACTGTGATAGAAAAATCCAAATATTTAAAGACAAACAATAAACTTAAATTGCTCCACACTGCAACATTCAACCAAAAGATCTTTTTGGATTTGGAGTCTGTTTCCTCCATGTAATCAACAGATAGTTTTGTGATGACAAAAGAAAAGACAAGTAAGATGAGAAATGGAATTCTAAAGATTGCATAAAAATATAAACTAACAATAAATAACCAGAGTCCCTGAAATCGTTTTGGGATCAGAAAATAAATAAAAATAACGACTGGTGCAAAAATTAAATAATGGACTGAATTAAAAAGCATTTGATCTGTTTTCCTTTAAAGCGGAACGAATGGATTCTGCTGCCCATAAATTTCCTAATTTTGTTAGGTGACCATCACCTGGGATATAATAATCTTGAATCCCGGCTTTTTTGGTTTTTCCATGAATAATAAATTCACGACCACACATCTTGTCAGTGTAAGGTAAAATCTCTATGGTTTTGACAGATTTGGATTCCAGATACTTTTTTGCTCTCAAAGCATAATTACCTAGGGCATTAAATTTTCCTAATTGGCGACAATACACTTCTTCAATCTGCATGGGCAAAATCACAGGAATAAACTCATAACCTTTTTCCTTTGCAAATTGGATCATGAGATCATATGCTCGTGTAGTGGTTTCCGGTAGGGGTTCTAAGTCATTTATGTTTATTTGTGAATCAGAACATTGGATTTGTAAATTGGGAATCGGTGTTGGGCAAATAAAGTTTTCTTTGTCTTCACATTTTGCATTTTTAACAGGTACAAAAAAAGCCTCTTTTAAATACGTTAACGGTGTTTCGGCGATCTGTTTAGAATCCAAAGCGATAGTGTATTTAGTTTGAGCATACTTAACTTTCGTTTGTTCGAATGCGAGTTTTAAAGCTTGTAAAAGATACAAAATTCTTGTGAGTTCAAATTGGATGCGAAACTTGTTTTTCCATTCTAAATCATGTTCATGGAGAGCATCATTTTCATCATCGGGTAAAATTCCTTGTGCCCGTAATTCTTCGGGCATAGTAAAGTCATTCGGTGAGATAAAAAATAAAACTTTTTGGATTTTGTCAATTTTTCCTGACAAATCTTTGAGGCGTTTGTATGAACCAAGAGATCCGTATGCATCTACTCCAAAATTCAAACTTTGGTAGATGATACCATCTTCTTCATAACCATCAAGTTGAGAACAAAATGTATCCTCATCCGATACACCAAATCCCATCACAAGGCTATCGCCCAAACAAACCAGTTTTGGTTTTTCTGGGTTTGGCTCTTTTAGTCCGCGAAGACCTAAGGAATTGGTTGTGAATTGACCCTGCCAAAGGTCTGCATAATGTCGAACATAGCGACTTTCGTTTGGAGCAAGTGTGACACCATAATCAGGATGGTAGGCATGGAGAAGTTTTACATCGCGGTAATAACGGAGAGCCGGTGGATTGGCAAGTCGGAAGATTCCTTCCAGAGTTAAAATAACGAACGGGAAAAATAGGACAATGGCTCCCCATCGTTTCCAGTTTTGGACCATATCCCTCTAAACTTTAGAAAAGGGGATAGGAATCAAGCATTTCTATTTTTGTTTTTTGTAGTCAACTGCGATGGCCTCTGCAAAAATCTTTGCCAATTCTTGATCGGGATGGCCATCATTTGGGATATAGATTTTTTTCTGATTGGCAAACATCATTTCAGTTTTTTTACGAAGGTCAATGGTTTGGAACCCAGCTTTTATGAAGAATTGATTGGCTACATCATAATTTGGATCACTCGTATCGGGTTTGCCACTCGGAGCCATTCCCCAAGAGAATAAAATTCTCCATTGTTCTTTGTTCTGCGATACCCTTTCGAGTAAGTGTTTTAAATTTGTATAAGTTATATGAGAACTTGGGTATAAAAATGATATCGAATTGGTATATACATTGTTTTTGGTTGCAGGAAGGATTTTCTGGTAAAGGAAAGAGTTTCTCGAAAGATAAAAATGAAAGGGATAAAACATTTGTTGAATTCCTTTTTTTTCCCTTTCATCGTCGATGAAATCAGATGGGTTCCATATCCAATAGACATGGGTAGGTAGGTTTTCTTCGATAGTGGTTCGATAGGTATCCTCAAACAAGGATAAAATTCCATTTGTGCCAATGGCATCAACGGCAATAACTCTAATTTTTAAATCAAATTCATTTTCTAAAATATAAGAAATGGTTTCTCTCGATGGTAAACCATATCCCATTGACATTGAATCACCAATTAACCATATTTTGGCGGGATTTGTATGATTTTGTTCTTCCGAAACAATCCGTTCACCAAATCTATTGGTTTTGATGTCCCAAGGTTTGTCATCAGCACGAGTAAAGGTTTGGTTGATATCTGGGCATAACCGTATTTGAGTAAAACCCTTTAAACAATGGATTTTTTTATAACGAATCTCTTCGGTTGTTTGGTTGTTAAAAGTATGAAATGTTACTTCTCCTAAAAAAAGAAGTAACATCAAACTAAAGAAAGTGGCAAATGAGATTTTAAAGAATTTTTTCAATTAAAAGATAAAAGAAAGATAAATTCCCAATGTAAAGAATCATCACGAGAAATCCAATGGCAATTTGGAATAAATATGCGGAATAAGAAAACCCTTGGTATGCAAGATAGGTTGTAATTCCTAAGATCATTTCTGGAATCAATACGTAGTAGGCAACATGACCCCACATCTTTACATTTTGTGCAAACCAAGAACCTAGTATCCACATTGTTGCCTCTGAAGTTCCAAAGATAACCAAACTTACAATACCAACCCAAATCCCGGTTCCTATGATGGAAACAGATCTTTCTTCCAATTTAATTCCAGTATAAACACAGATGAATAATGGAATAACCCAAAGGCCAGCCATATAACCTGAGACGGTGCCAATTTTTAAAAATCCATCTTCTGGAAAAACTAATATCTGTAATACGGCTGACAAAAACCAATCTGGAAAAACCATAAAGATTGATAAGGGGACTAAAAATTTCCAAATTCGATATGGTGTGTGCCAATGGAATAATACACATATGACAACAAAACTTACATGAAAAAAGGCAGTGAGGCTTGCTATCTTCACTCCTGCTTCCAAGGGAACATAAAAAAGAACAATTCCTGATAGGACACTAAATACAAAAAAGTACAAAGCGAGTAAAAATTCTTCGGCCAATAACTTAGGTTTCATCGGTTCGAATTGGACATGAATGGATTTGAATGGCAAGTCGAAACTTTGTTTGGTGGAGAGAAAAAGAATAAAACGTTTGGAACGAAAGGGTGGGTTGTTTGTATATGGGTCTTGGGAGATACTGGGTTCGAACCAGTGACCTCTACCATGTCAAGGTAGCGCTCTAACCAACTGAGCTAATCCCCCAAGGTAAAACCACTTCACCAGAGTCTAGTCCACCGTAAAGTACGATTTCGAAACCGATTCCAAAGGGAAAAATCTTCGCTAAAGAGGTCACAAAGACTTTTAGGATCCGAACTATCGTTGATGAGAACGATCAAATTGTCCTTGGCTCGCGACAAAGCAACATACAGAATCCTCCTTTCTTCTTCCAAATCGATCGAATCGTGTAATTCACTCCATCCTTGGCATACGTCCACAACAACCGTTTGAAATTCCAATCCTTTGGCACTATGGATGGTCATCACTTGTTCCCTGGATACGCCCACTTGGATCCATTCGGATTTACGAAAATTACTACGAGTTAGTATCATAAGCCTTGGATCAGCGCATTGGATTTTTTTCCAAATAGTATCTAATGTTTTTTCTTTTTGATCGATTCGTATGAGTCGAAAAAAACCTTTATCCTTTCTGTACGAGATAGTATCTTTTGGAATTTTTTCTTTGTTCTTTCGAATGGGTAATAAACTTTTTTGGATGATAGAACTTACGGAACGATAGTTCGTTGATAATTTGTAAGGAACGGCATTTGGAAAATGCTGACAGAATTCTAAAAATGGTTTGGGAGTAGCACCACGAAATCCATAAATCGCTTGCCAATCATCACCTACCACTGTGATGTTTTCAAATTCCATTTGTTTGATGATTGCCAATTGGATTTCATCAGTATCTTGGAATTCATCAATTATGAGAGACTTCCATTTTTTTTTGATTGGGGAAGCTTCATTCTTGTTTAAAAAAAACAAAAAATTTTGAATTAAGTCATCAAATTCAAAGTAACCATTTTCTTTTTTCCAAGATTGAAAGTTTGTATTAAATTGAAGGTAAATTTCTAAAGACAGGTTTCGTAAAAAGTGACCATCTTTTTTAAGTAAAATGGAAAACGGAATCCCGCCAATAGTATTTTGATAAGGATATAACAAAGATTTTGTGATATCCCATTTTTTGGATTCAGTCAGTAATTTGTATTTTGACCATTGGTTAAGAGTGTCATATTGTTTAAGGGAGTCATAACAAAACGAATGAAAGGTTGAGATATGGTAATTGTGACTGATGCCTTTTTTTTGGCACCTTTCCTTAAATTCGTTTGTCGCTTTTTTTGTGAAAGTGACAACTAAAGTTTCTTCAGGATGGAACTTTCCTGATTTTTCCCTTTCTTCCAAGAGACCAACCATCGTAGCGGTTTTTCCAGAACCGGCACCAGCAATCACTTGTATGATGGGGTCTGTGCTTTTTATAACCTTCGTTTGTTCTTCACTCCACATGTACATTTAGGTGGAGGATTTGTGTTTTGGACCCTTAAAACTTAAATCTTAAAGACCGCAGAATCTTCATCTTCTTCTTCCTTTAAGTCATAATAACCATATATGAAATTGGAACTAGCTCGAACTTCCAGTCCATAAAAATGTTCAGAGATCCTACCGGATTTTGTGACTTCGAGTTTGTATTCTTCAGCGAGGAATTTCATTTTATCCATTGAAATCTTTTCGTTGATTTTGGGTCCAAATCCGGATTCGGTTTTTGACCAATCTATGATAAAAAGCCTTCCTCCTGCCTTCATGGACCGAATGAGTCCATCCATCGCCAAACCTGGGTTTGGGAAAGTAGATAAGGATAAAGAGGCAAATATGATTTCAGGAACTGGGACCCATTCAGGGAGTAGAGGATGGTCTGATTGATCCATGTAGAAAGGTGTGAGTTGTTCAATCCCTTCCATCAGTTTACGTCGTAAAATTCGATCGATGATCTCTTGTTGGCATTCGGCGGCCCAAATCCAAACATTGGGAAACCATTTTCGAAAATCCTGGAAATAAAATCCAAGACCACTCCCAAAATCAACCAGATTGTTAAGTCCTTTCCAATTGAAAAATGCATATACATCTTCTGGAGGGCATACTTCTCGGCGGTGGCTTGAAAGTAAGTATTCTTGGTAAGTTTGGGAACGGTAGTATTCCGTTTCGGACATAATGACAATTCTTCCAGAAAAGAGGAGAAAGTACAAACGAAAAATTCAATTCGAGCCATATTACCACCGAAAATCTAAGTATGAAGTTCTCGATTCACCTCCTCACGGTTGTACTGCTACTTTCTTTTTTCCCGGTACGGGCAGACTCCGGATTTGAGGAAAGTCGATACCCTTCGATTGCCAAAGCAATCCATGCTTCAATTTTACCAGACAAAAAATCGATTCGTATCGATTGGGATAGCCCGAAACAAGATGGAGAAATTATCGTCGCAAGGTCCAATGTGATGATTGATAGCCCAGACAAATTGTACATTGCAGATTCACTGGGTCGTTATAAAGCTTCTGGCCCCAATGCCACACGAGTTTACTTCGATTATAACCTAAAGCCAGGTACGTATTATTATGCGATTGTGATGGTTTCCGATGTTCGGAAACGTGAAGTAAAACTATTTTCCAATCAAAATTATACGATCATTCCTGTTACAATTGCGGAAGAAAATGGAACACCTGTTGTCGGACAAAATCCAGATTTCCCTGCGTTCCCACAAGATACAAATATCCAATCTATGGTGGGAGGAGTCTCAGGTCTTACGGCAAATATTGAAAAACGTTTTATACGTTTGAATTGGACTCCACCTGCAGGTGCCATTGCTGGAAGGACCATATACACGATCTATAGGTCAAATTCACCTCTCACAAGTCTTCCTTTGATGCAAAAAGCAGAAAAACTAGCAGAGCTCACACACCCTGCAACTTCGTTTTTAGACCAAGATTTAAATAAATCCCAAACTTTATATTATGGTGTATCTGTTAAACAATTGGGAGGAGAAGAATCCCTTCCATTGGAAGATAAAAAATCTACCTTACGTGTATTTTATATCAAACAAACTGAAAAAGCAAATGCAGAAGTGATTGTGGAAGAAAGTCCCAAAAAACAAAACGCTGTTGTTGCTTCGAATGAACCAACAACCAACCTTTCAGGGGCTTTGCATGTAAGAGGACTTGGATACGAGCGGGTTGGTAAAGGAGCAGTGATCAGTTGGTTAAGCCCTGAAGATGCTGACGAATCTACAATTTATACATTATATGCATCAGTCAAACCATTGAACCAAGGTTCTGCTTCCTTTAACCAAGGAACAGTTGTTAAAGTTGCGACTGTCGTTCATCCTAAAACTAATTTTTTTATTAAAGAATTAAAAGAAATAGATGACTTGTATTTTGGAGTGACTGCCAAATCAAGCTCTGTTCCGGAAGATTATAATCTCAAAGAAAATGTGTCGTATTTTAAATATGATTTCTCCAAGGACAATCTACCAAAAGAAGAAGAGAATATTGTCGCTTCCTCTAAACCAAAAAAGGATACAGAAAAATCCGAAATTTATAAAAATGAACATTCGGTGACACCAACTGAAATTGCTCCACCGAAAGAGACATCGGAACCTACGAACGACTTTAAAGTAGAAACTTCCGCAACGGTGACATATGATCTAGGACAAACGGAACTCAATCGTATCATCAAAGAAACTGTCATCCAAAAGAAATTCGAAACAGCAGTGTATCGTTTAGAAGAATATTTAAAATATGAATCAAATTCATATTTAAGAGGCAAAGCAATGTTTTTCTTAGGTGTTAGTGCATTAAAAACTGGTGACACGAAAAAAGCTTTGAAGTGTTTTTTAAAAAAGGAAACCAAATCCTATTCTCCTTCAAGAGTTGAATTTTGGACGAATCAAACCCTAAATCAAGTGGGTAGAGGTAATTTATGAGTCGAGTGATCGTTTCCTTAGCAGGTTTGTTATTCATTGTAGCTGGTCTCTCCACTGCCTACTACCAAACCAATATTTCTGCCAAAGAAGACCAGTCACAATTGGTCCTTGAAAAAATAGCAGAAGGAGAAGAATATTTAAAACAAACCAATCCACATAGCAAAGAAAAAGCAATTGCCATCTTTTCTGAGTTAGCTGGAAAGCGTGGATTGGAAAAATACGAATTTCAAATTAAATACAATCAAGCAAGGGCACTAGAAAAAAATTCTGATTTTTATCCTGCTCTTGATATTTATAAAGAGCTAAAGAAAAATTCTAATTTGAAACCTGAAGAAAAAGACAAACTTGGTTACTCACTTGGTAATTTGCTTTTAAAAATTGGAAATGAATCAGAAGGGAAGGCTCACTTAGAGTCGGTTTTACAGTCAAGTTCTGATAACAAACTTAGATCTAGGTCATTCATGGCACTTGGCGACCATTATTATAAAATTGGTCAATTCGAAGCGGCTCGTAAAAACTATGTTTTATCACTACAAGAAGATCCAAACCACACTGAATCTCGAATTGGGTGGGGACGGACTTTGAGAAAACTCGGAAAAGATTGGGCATCCTTTGATGTGTTCGATGAATACATTGAAACTCAAGATGGGCTTGCTGGCGCTGACGAAAAAGTTGTTGGTGAATATAAAGATTCTGTTTTTAAAGATGCTAAAGATAGTTATACAAAAAAACAATACGCTCGTTCAATTGAATTATTCCAAAAATCTCTTTCAGTGAATCCAACTCCGAAAAAGGAAGAAGAAGCATTGTATTATATTGCATTGTCTTATGATGCTTTAGGTAAACAAACTGAATCTCTCACATATATCAATAAAGTTTTAAATAACAGCGATTATTCGCTAGACCAAGCTTCACTTTATAAAAAAGGCACAATTTATTTCAGACAAGGGAAATTTGAAAAAGCAGCCGGTATCTTTCAAACAATTGTAGATAAATACCCTAAAAACCAGATTACCGACAAGGCGATTGCATGGAAAAAAGAATCACTAGATCAGTTTACTGACCACAATGATTTAGATGATTCAGATGTATCGTCGGATTCTAATTCAACGAAACCGAATTCGTTTTCAAGTAAACCAGATTCGGGGAACGATTTAGAATTTTAGTTGGTTTCCATTAGAAACTCATTCGTGTGTGTATTGTAAAGAGCTTCTTCTAAACCGAAAGTTTTATAAATTTCGGGAACAATATCCGCTAACGAATGTATATTTTCTGCGAAGCGGTCAGCATCTTTTCCATAAAGGATGGTGGCCGCCGGGTTTTCAGTATGATTTTTTTGACTTAAGTCTTCCATGTTTCCATGATCGCTTGAAACAATCAGTAAATCTTTTGTTGGGTCGATAGAAGTTAGAAGTCCTTTGAAAAATAATTCTAAGTTTTGAATTACCTTTTCGGCTTTTTCCCAATCCATAGCGTGTCCAACTTTATCAGTTAAAAAGTATTCGTATAATGTGAGGTCATAATTAGAGAACTTCTGGAAACATTTAGATCCAAGTAAATATGGATCTCGTTTTTCGAGGAGTGGATCCCCCTGTTTTAACATATCAATTCCGAGTGTTCCCATGATTTCGTGAGTGAGGTCCATATAAAGGCCTCTTTCACTCCGAAGGTCTTCAAAATTTTTGAGTGGTCTTCCACTTGCCAATTGTACGAGAGTGGAGGCGGAAACCAGTTTTGGTTTTTCTTCCACGTGTTTTAAGTAAGGTGGTGAAAAACAATTCAAAAAATCACTTAATTTCCCATGTTCGTTTAGAACTTTGATGAGAGAATACTTGGCGATAATTTTACGTAAGGTAATTGTGGGAAATCCACTGACATGGCGACCAAGTACTTTAGGACCTGGAACCCCAGTCCAAAGTGCGGTTTGGCCAGTTGCTGATTGGGGGAGGCCAGGCACACCCATATGGGCATCTGTTTTTAAATAATGAATACCAGCTGAATCCACCGGCAAATCTAAATCGGATTTGGAGACACCACCAATTGGTGCTAAAAATCCTTTGGCAAATCGGCTAAAAGGATTGGTTTTCGGATCATAATCTGAGATCCCAACACCATCTAAAAATACATAAAAAATCATTCCTTTCCTTAGACCGATTGGTTTTTGCCTAGTGGCAACCCGATAATAAGAATGATGAAACGAAATTTCGGAAACCTGTCTATTCTTTTTGGTCTCATTTTCGTTTCGTTATTTGTTACTTTCCTTTTGTTTGCTTATTTCGAATGGATTCGACCCATCCAAAAAAAATCAAATCTGATCAAAGCATTAGAACGTTATGATGAAAATAGAACAAAAGAGTATTTAAATACAATTGAGTTTTTTATTCGTGATTCAGATTTACCATACCGAGCTAAAAATGTTACAACACAAATTCAAAAGTCATTACACTTAGACTATGTTAGGCTTTATGATGATTCATTAAGGCTAATTCATAGTACAAATGAAACTACTGAAATATTCCAAGAGGAGCTCAGGCAAGATCCTTCGGGTTTACTCGAAGGTAAA
Organism: Leptospira bouyouniensis; assembly: GCF_004769525.1. Lineage (NCBI taxonomy): Bacteria > Pseudomonadati > Spirochaetota > Leptospiria > Leptospirales > Leptospiraceae > Leptospira > Leptospira bouyouniensis. Next base: position 186,240 of record NZ_RQFT01000010.1, read on the forward strand.
ATAAAAATAATATCGAATGGTGATTATGTTTATCGGGATAAGTCTGGAAAATTCTTTTTGTTATTTCCAAAGGTAAACTATACTCCCAGTTTCATTCAAAATCCAAATTTAGAATATGGTTATTTGTATTGGGTTTTCCAACCCAATACACAAAAAATCTTATACACCAATGATGATTCCATTCTTTCAGGTGATCGCGATACGAATGAATTACTTGCTCTTTTTCAAGGTAAAGAAGGACAAGAGATCACTTGGCAATTGGATGGTGAATTTTCAAAATTAATACTAGAAACAAAAGATCAATTTTCTGTTTATTTACTCAAACAAACTGATTCTGAAATTGAAGAAATTCGTTTTGGATGTTTCATATTATTCCTTGTTACCTTTACAGGTTTATTTTATATACGATTTGTTTGGATGTTTGTCCATTCGGAAGGATTTCACTTTAAAAGAAGAATCGTGATCCCAATGATCGTTTATTTATTCCTCCTAGTTTTTTATCAAAAAAGTTGGGAGTTGTTTCCTGACTATCGTTACTACAAACCTTGGACCAAACATCGTTTGGAACAAATTGAAGATACATTGATTGGACTTGAAAAAAATCTTAAATCAAATTACTATAATGACAGCAATGGATTTGGCATTAGTGAAGCCATTTTATCCGAATTATACGAATGGAAATTAGATGTTAGTGATAAAGACATTCGAAATCGATTTGGAGCTGAAATTTTTCTAGTATTGGAAAAAATGAAGGAAAATCCAAAGTCGATTTTGATCGAATCTGAAATGGATTTAGTTTACATCATACCCATTCAAAATCATGAAAATACTTTGGCATCAGTTTTGTTAACTGTAATCAATCCTAATTTATTATATGCTAAAAAAGAAAAAGATAAGGATGAGTTTTATTTTCCGTTTGTAGATGTAAAATTATCAGATAATAAAAGTAAAGAACAAGTTTTGTTCAACCCGCGCCATTGGAATGGAACCCAACTTTCAAAACTTAGGCATACTGATTCTCAAAAGGAGTCAATTGGTTTTTTACATCATAAGTTCCATTCTTATTATTTAGATAAAGAAAAAGGAAAACCAGGGATTGTATCCGGTTTATCTGTGTATCGGTACTCATCATACCCACCTTATTTACTTAGTTTTGGTTTTGTTTTCATTGGTCCATGGGTTTTATTCGTGTTTTGGGCTAACGTTAAAAGAAAGTGGTCAACTACATCAATGTTAGGGGAATCCCTTTTGAAAGACTCGGAGAATCACGAATTTGTGGATACGGTAAAAAAAATAGAAAATACAAAAGAAGGAATTGAAACTAAAACAGAACCTATTATAAAGAATCCTAGTCCTGTGAAAAAAACGAGTTTTAAAATATTACCTCCAGCAACTTGGAAACGAGTGGCCATTTTGGATGCAGTTCAAAAGAAACGAGAAACTATTTTTAATCCAGAACTGGAACGACTTGTCTCCAACGTTACCAAACGTGATGAAACCACTCAAATAAAAACAATTCCTATTCCAGAAAATTCCTTCACACAAGTTCCAGAAGAAAAACGATTTGAATATAGCCTTCTTGATAAAATTTATAGGGAAAATGAGATTTCATATGATGGAATCATTGGTTATACTAAAAATTTCATTTCAAGATTAGGTTCTCCTCGATTTTCTTATTTATTTTTAAACGATTCTCTTGGTTCGTTTCATAACCAAATTTCTTCTGGTCTTGACTATAACACTCGTTCTAATCTGATTTTTTTACACCATGATCCATATCTTAACTTTGATGAGTCCGGTTTTGCCATGTTGGAAATGGAAGAAAACATTCGACTCGATCGATTTATTTCGAAAAAGTTTTCTTGGGAAATTTTATTACAAACCGAATCCATCATTGCTTTTCATATGGAAACTCTTGGATTCCCAGGTATTTTTCTTGTGCTCTTGAATAAAGAAGAAAGAAGTAAATTTTTAGATTCGCACAAACGAATGATCCAGGAAAAACTAAAACAGGTGATTCCTGCTTTACACGTACTTGTTGAGAAAGAAGAGCGTAAACCTGAATTTTTGAAAGACAGTTTGTCTTGGATGATTCGTTCGTTTATGCAAGCCACTTTTGGTGGTAAACGTTCTGCCAATGTGTTACGTATCCATTGGCCAGAATACCATCCATCCCCAGAATGGGAACGTAGCAAAAGGCATTTTGTTGATTCCATTCAAACATATTTAGAAAGTAAGGATCGTTTGATTGAAACTTCGCCAAATTTAATGTTGATTGTTTCTGCAAAAGATTTGTATTTAACTGTCGTACAAAAACTACAAGAATTACCATTCTCCCATGAACTCAAATCGATGAAATTTCCAGAAGATGGACAAAATTATTATTTATATTTCTAATTTCTTTTTGGTTTTTTTTGTGACTGTGATTTCTCTTTCTGCAGGAGGCAGTAAAAAAAAAGAAGAAACAATTGCTTTGAAAAAACAAATCTACGGTTTACATAAAGTAGACGAGGAAACAAGTTCTATTCCTTATTTGGAAAGGTATTTAGAACTAAGCCAAAACGAGTTGTATTTTAAACTATTGTATGCAAAGGCTCTTTTATACAGAAATGATTTGTTAGTTCCAAAACCTAATGAACCCGCAGAAGATCGAATCAATAAAGCAAAAATCATTCAAAAAAATTATAATTTAGCTTCAAAACTTTTTCAAGAGAATGTTTTACATTTGGAAAAAGTGAGACCGAGGGATCCAAATTTAGGTAGATGGTATTACCTTTGGGCATTCAGTGAATGGTTTTCAGATAACAAAGAAAAGTCGATAAAATTGTTTTTAAAAGCTGTGAAATTAGATTATCGATTAACAGAATCATATTATAATGTTGCATCATTGTATGAGTCACTCGGTCAATGGAAGGATGCGAGTTTGTATTGGCGAAAATTTGAAAAAGCCGAAAAGGAATTGGAAGAAGAAGACTAATGGCAAAAATAGATAAACGTTTTCAGATTTTACTTTCTGAAGAAGAACAAATACTATTAAAAAATGAAGCGACTCGCAGAGGAATATCGCAGGGTGAACTCATTCGTTTGGCTTTAAAAAATGAAATCATCCAAAAATCAGAACTACTAAGAAGGAAAGCGATCCAAAATTTAACGGAGATCTTTTCTTGAAAGTATTTTTATCTTCTACTTTTTTAGATTCATTGCTTCATTCCAATGAGAAAGAAAAAGTCAAAAACCTTCTATTAACCTCGATTGATTCAAATACACGTTTTTATACATCTGCCTATTCTCTTCACTGTCTTTTTTCTATGTTAGGTACTATTGACATCGAACAAAAAAGAATGATCCTGCGTAATATTGAAGATCTAGTTGATGCTATTTTTGTTCTTTCGATAGAAGATATTCGATCCGAGTTATTATTTGTGGAAAGCCTTGGTTTAGAACAAGTGATTGCTCTGAACCAAGGAATTGATGTATTTTATCTAAATTCAGAAGAAGAAACGAAAACTCATCCTTTACTTAAGGTTCGAAACTTCTTTAGGGAAACTAAATGAAATAGGTGCTGAAAGTGCACTCCTTTGGTCTTTAGAATCCCATTCGTTTAAATAACGGTTGTATGCTGAAATTCTAAAATAATACGTAAGCCCTGGTTGGAATAATAATCCTCTTTTTTCTTTTTTTGAAATGTCGATTTGGTCAGCCAACGTTCGATCCTCGGGTGATTCAAGTTGTCCTTCTGGAATATAAATATTGGAAACAAGTGTGTCTTCATCTACACAAAATCGTTTGTTACGAAATCCAGAATTTTCTTCATTTCCATCTATTTTTTTATATTGATTGTCTTTGTCTTTTTTGACAAAGATTGAACCAACCATTCGATTTGGAACTAAACCATAATGGATGATATAACCTCCACCGTTTTGTACTTCTTTCTCATGGTTTGAATTCCACAAAAAACAAATTTGATTTGTTTGGTTTTTGGAAACATTTGGGTCCAAACGAAAAAGGGTAGGGACATCTGGAGGTGATTGCTCTATATAATCAAAGTTAAGTGCTTGTAAGATAGGGACAGTTTTTCCCATCGGATCTGGACGAAACCAAATTTTCCATTGGTAATACTTAAATCGATGTTTTGGTAAATCAGTAGTTAAGGAACGAATTCTTGTCCAAGGGAGAACACTTGCCTCAGTAAATTTTTGATTCGATGCGCGGAAATACAATTCAATCATTGTATCTTTCGGTGCGTCAACCTTCCATTGGATTTGTTGTAATGTTGAATTGCTGAATTTTGTTTCCAAAATCGGAGAGATCGCAGTGCTTCCTTCCATAAATCCAATTTTTGTATCATCGTCATAACGAACGGTTTCAAATTTTGAATAACCAATCTCTGGTTCACCTTTATGGATATGGAAACCATCTAAATTCCCGTAATAAGATTTTCCTAGGATAAGGGGTGTGGAATCATTTTCTGGAAATCCAAATCCGATTGTATCAGCTTGTTTGTTTTCATACTCTGCAGTTTCAATTCCATTTTGATAAAGCACATATCGATGGTTTAATGTATCAAAAAAAAGGGAAATCACTTCCCAGTTTTTGCGTTTGATTTTTACACTTGATTCTAAAATAAAACTTACAGTTCTACCATCTGTTTTTTGAAGTAAATTATTGATATATAATGTGGGTTTACCTTCATTTAACTCAAGGGAGATTCCATATTTTTTCCCTTTAACATAAACTGTGCGGTCGAGGATTACGGATCCTGCCCCTTGTTCTCCCATATGCACTGGAATTGAAATGCTAAATGGATCTGGGTGTGTTCCAAAAAGAGAATTTCCTGAAACAGATAAGTGAATTTGATTTCGGCGTCCAGAAAAGTAAGCGGACTTTTTCCCAAAAAAGGATGTGTTTTTGTCCTCTAAGTAAGAGGAAAACACAACTGAAATGGATTTGGATGGAAATGGGTTTCCCGATTCAGAAAGGTTGGGTTCGTTTGTGTCCCCCTCAAAATCAAAAAACAATTCTCCTCGTTTGGGTGTGTTCTCTTTGGGTTTGAGAGTATTTTTTTTGCCTGGTTCTTTGTGTTCGACAACACCAATTTTTTTCCAAAGGCTTAAGTTGACGGATTCCTTTTTGGGGACTTCCCAAGATTCAAGAGAGTGCCCTCCAAAAAGGATAACAAGAAAGATTAAGACTGTTCTTCGATTAAACCCAATCGTTTTTGGTGTCTTCCACCTTCGAAATCTGTTTCGATCCATTTTTTCACAATTCTCAGTGCTAAATCAGTCCCGAGAACTCTTCCCCCTAAAACCAGTACATTGGCATTGTTATGGCGTTTGGACATTTCCGCCGTAAACTCATCATGGCAAAGGGCCGCTCGAATGCCTTTGAAACGGTTTGCGGCAATAGAGGCACCAATGCCCGTACCACAAAGAGCAATGAGTCTTGGGACTTCATTGGAAAGAACCTTTCGGCAGGCATCTCCAATGATGGTTGGGTAGTCGACGGACTCTTCGCTCTTAGTACCGTAATCGACCATTTCATACGATTCCTCGAGACTTTTCCTGAGGAATTCTTTGAGAGCAAATCCTCCGTGATCAGAGGCGATTCCAATTTTTTCTTTCATTCGGATTTTTCCTTTCTTTGTTTTAGGGCTTCGGTGTAAGAGAGATAACTTTCAACAGATAAAGAGAGTAAAAATTTGTCCCTTTCTCTGAGCATACTTCCATAATAACCAGTGAATAGTTCCAAATACCTTTCCCGTTTGGAATTTGGATTTTTTTCAGATAAATATTCTAGAGTGAGGGCAAAAATTTCTTGTTTGATTTCATTATGAGACTCTAGCCACTGTTTGGCGAGAGTCATCTCGCTTGGTGTTAAGGGATAAGGTCTGTTTTCCGCTAAGAGAATTCTCCATTCCAATTGGAAAAATGACTCTTCCATTTGGTATCCGGAAAGTAAGGATGGCGATAATACTTTACTTATATTGGTTTCTGTATCCGGAAGTGTAATCGAATCCCGGATACAATCTATAGAAGAAATTCGTAATTCTGCAGACTCTATTGCATATGCAGCCATTTTTATCCGATCCAAATTTTGAATGTTTTGGCTAATGGCCTTTGGAGGAATTTCAGAATTAAGAGTTACGTAGCATTTGTTAGCTGCTTCCCATCCAAAGTTCCCTTCAGGGATCCAAATGGAATGGGAATTGATTCCACTGACAATTATACAAAATAGAAATGGTAGAGTTTGTTTAACCATTTGTCCTTTCAAATTCCTTGATAAAGGAAATGAGAGCATCCACACCTTCTTCTGGCATCGCATTATAGATACTTGCTCTAAAACCACCCACATCGCGGTATCCTTTAAGACCAGCAAATCCTTGTTCTTCGGCAAGTGTCAAAAATTTGGCATCCAAACTTTCATTATGACTTCGGAAAACAACATTCATTGCAGAACGAAAGTTTTCAGGGACAGGAGCATAAAAAAGAGAGGAAGCATCGATTGCGTCATATAACTTCTTTGCTTTTCTTTCATTTGTAGCTTCCATAATTGAAAGTCCACCTTTTCGTTTCAGATATTTGAACACAAGACTTGCGATATAAATAGAATAGGTTGGTGGAGTGTTGTAATTTGAGCCATTTTTTTCCATCAAGGCATAGTTCATTAAATTCGGGATAGGGTGGGGTTGTTCCTGCAATTTTTCTTTGTCGTAAATCACAAGTGTGAGTCCAGAAGGACCAATATTTTTTTGTGCTCCTGCAAAGATCACAGAGAAATCTTCAATCGGAAGTTTACGACTGAAGAGTTCACTTGTCATATCAGCAATGAGAGGTGCCTTTTTTAATTTAGGAAATGTTTTGTAACGAGATCCGTAGATAGTATTATTGGAGGTGATATAAACGTATTTTGCTCCTTCGTTGACATCTTGATCTGTGATCGTTGGAAGATCCATAAATTTAGAATCAGCCCCATTAAAAATGGATTTTACATTCGGATAAAATTTTTTAGCTTCTTCATATGCTTTTTTTGCCCAAACGCCAGTTATGGCAAAGTCAGCAGATTCTCCAGCCGCAAGATAATTGTATGGAATGGCAGAAAATTGTAACGTGGCTCCACCAGGAAAATAAACTACCGCATAACGAGAAGGTAATTCAAGTAAATCTCTAATGTCAGCAATCGATTCGTTTAAGATACCTAGGAAATGTTTCTCTCTATGGCTCATTTCCATGACAGACATCCCACTTCCTTTGTAATTGAGGAATTCGGAATTGGCTTCTTCCATGACCTCTGTGGGCAACATGGCGGGACCTGCATTAAAATTGTAGATTCTGTGTGTAAACGTAGGCATTCTCCCACAGAATTTTTAAAACTTCCCCCCTGGTAAATAGATTTTTATTCGAAAACTTGCTTTGCAGAATCAGAAAGGTTGTTAATCTTGTGGGCATCTGAAACCTAATTTCGTGAGGAAACAATGAGAATCTCTCGTTCCATCATCATTTGCCTAATCGCTGTCGGATTTTCCCTGACAGCCCAATCCAAAGCCCCACTCGGTGAATCCGAAATTAAGGGTTCCAAAAAAATTGAATTCATCAACCGCTCCTTACGTAAGGCTTCTGATGACATTATCCAAGAGAATACAGAAACGGGAAAAAAACTCGCAGAAACTTTATCCAAAGAAGACACAGCGAGTGTAGATGGAGTGAAAATCCAAAGGATCCTTCCGGGACCTGATGGGAAACTCGGTGCTGATATCCTCTTTCTTTCTGAAACACAAAGTTTTGATCACGTGAATTCGATTGCTCGGATCCTTGCTTCATACATCGAAAAATCTTTCCAATACAAAGCAAGTAATGCCGAAACTCTTGCGCAGTATATTTTGTATTACAATGCCACACACCGTAAGGATGCAAAATTTTTTGGAAAAAAATACACAGCTGCTGTAACAGCTGCTACATCCCCCGATAAATTAGGAATTGATACTGTTTATAAAAATTGGCCTGGAAAAACCCAAATCATCATTCCAATTGAAGGGAACATCTTAAAAGACAGTGGGAAAGATGTAACCACTGATGAGTTAGAAAAAGATGTGAACAAAACGGTAAAGGATAAAGAAAAAGATCCTGCAACCAAACAAAAAATGGAAGACGAAGCCAAAAAAATGGACAAGTTGCAAACCGATAAACTCAAAGAAGAAAAAAAGGTTCTGCAAGATAAGAAAGATGAAGTGTCCAAAGAAGGGAAAGACATCCAAGATAAAAAAGATGCTCTTAAAAAACAAGAAGCAGAAGCTGTTGCAAGTCTTAATGAACTAAAAAAAGATCCGGTGAAAAACAAAGCCGAGATTGAGAAAAAAGCAGAAGAAATCAAAAAAATCGAACAAGAAAAAAAAGAAACAGATCAAAAATCGCAAGCTGTCGAAGCCAAAAAAGAAGAGTTAAGTAAAAAAGAAGAACAAATTGCCAAAAAAGAAGAGGCAAGAACTGGAACTACCACTTCAGGTGACGGTGCCAAAAAAGAAGACGCTGTCCAAAAGGTGGAAGCAAAAGTAGAAGAATTAAAAACAGAACTTGCACAAACCAAAGAAGAACTTAAGAAAAAAGAAGAACAAAGTGATAATGTTGTGAACAACAAAATCCTTTTTATGAAGTTTATCAAGTACGATACGGATGGTCACTATTCGAATGAACTTTGGGCGATCGATCCTGCAAAAGATGATGCTTTATTCAAAAGTCCTTACAATAATATCTGTTCAAAAGAATTTAAAGAAATTGCAAACCAAGGGGTTCTTGTTCTTGGATATGACGGTGAAAAGATTGAAACCAGAAAACACAAACTGGTGTTACTCGACCCTGATAAATTGGGTGTGAAAAAAACAAGCGAATCAGCTGATATTTTCTGGCGAACCCCAATGATCAATCGTGAAGATCGGATATATGTGATTGAAAAGGTAAAAGATAAATACCATGTCTCTCGTTTTAAATCTGATCTAACCTTTGAAAAAAGAACTGAAGAACCTGTGGAGGAAAATTCCGAACTCACTTTCTTTGGAGACAAAATTTATGTAACAGGAAAACCAAAAGAAGGCGACAAAACCACCATCAAAGTGTTCAAAAAAGAAGACCTAAGTTTGTTGAAAACCATCGCTCCCTAGGTAGCTATGGTTTTTCTCATCAATCCATCATCATACAATGATGGATTGATTTCCAATCATACCAACACATTTAACAGGAATGTAAAACGTATCACGAGACGAGTCTTGTTCCTTTTAGAGAAGAATGGTTTGTTCATTCTAACTTAAGAGCCTTTTCAAAGAAATTTTGGCAGACTGATTGGGTCGAATGGTTGCCTATTTTTGGCTTAATTCTTTTTATTTTGGTGTTTTTTCAGATGCCAGCGGTTCAAAACCTAAAATGTGTGATCTTTGCCTTGTTTTTTGCAAGTTGGCTTGTTTGTTGGATTTGGTAACTTACAGAGCAAATAACACATATTTGTGAAAGGAGTATTTGCTCTTGTTATATGGATATATCTACAGTTTACAAAAATAGATGAAAAAAACTTGATTTAATCGATATACGTATGAAATACACCTTAATCAAATCAATGTTTAAGGTGTATTGATTCGAAATGACCGATTTAATTTCTAAAAATGTGACTCTATCAAACCTAATCTTTAAGATATTCAATTCGTTCACGAATTGCTTCATTTGAAGGATTTTTCTTTGCTAAATCTTCCAAAAGTTTAATGGCTTGTGGTTTTTTTCCCATAATGTCCCAAAGGTCTGAAAGTTCGAGAGCTGGTCTTGGATCATTCGGAGATTTGGTGAGTAATCCTAAATAAATTTCTTCTGCTTTTTCAAGATCGCCAATCAGACGTAATGCGGCAGCTTTCCCTAGAAGTGCAAAGTAGTCATCACCACTTGCCAGAATTTTATTAAAACATTCAAGAGCTTTGTCATAATTACCTAGTCCTCTGAGTGAATCCGCATAACGGTTGATAATGAGTTTATTATCAGGATCTGATTCGAGGATTTTTTCCCAATAGGTAATCGCTGTTTTAAAATCCTTTTTGCCGCGGTAAGATTCTGCAAGTCCGTACAATGCAAAAAAGTTTTTTGGATCGAGATCTTTTGCCCTTTCATAATAAAGGACTGCCTTGTCAAAATCCTTGATCTTACGGTAACTGTTCCCAATTTCTGTGAGAATTTTGATATTATTTGGTTGGCTTCCTAGGAGTTTTTCCCACCAAAGAATCGCATCCGCATACCGTTGGCAGGCAAAGTACAAATGACCAAGTCCCACAATCACATATTGGTCATTCGGATTGATTTGGAGTGCTTCCATATAATACACTTCAGATTCTTTGAAGTTTTTTAACTTTCTATGAGCATCAGCAACTCGTGATAAGATACTCGCATCTGTGATCGTTATGTGGTGAAATTCTTCTGCCACTTCAATGATTCGTTTTAAACTATTAAGATCACGATACGCATTCATAAGTCCCATGAGGGAAAATTTATTAGTTGTATCTCCGCTCAAACATTTGCGATAGTATTGGATGGCTTGTTCTGGTTGTTTTGTTTTGGCATAATAATCACCAAGTCCAACAAGTCCATATGTGTTGGATGGATCTTCATCAAGTAATATGTCTAATCGTTCTTTTGCTTCTTTGAAGCGACCTTGATCGAGAAAACGATAGGCTTCTTTTGCGAGAGCTTTTATTTTTGTGAATTTTTCATCTTCTTGTGTTTTTTCAATCTCGGCGTTTTCCATATTCGGTTCCATTTTTCAGCATTCCTTTTTAGACAGTAAAAATCGACTCAAAAACGTGAGAACATTGACAACAGGCTCTTTTTTGCAGAAATGACAATGAGGGGGGAAAGGAATGACATCTACAACCGAAGCAATTACAGGCGGCCGGCTTATGGTCGAATTATTGGAAGAAGCGGGTGTGGAAATTGTCTTTGGATACCCAGGTGGTGCCATTCTCCCTTTTTACGACGAACTCTATCATAGCAAAAAAATAAAACACATCCTTGTTCGCCATGAACAAGGTGCCATCCATATGGCAGAAGGGTATGCTCGCTCCACTGGTAAGTTAGGTGTTTGTATCGCCACCTCTGGCCCTGGTGCCACAAACTTAATCACTGGTCTAACCGATGCCAAAATGGATTCTGTTCCCATCCTTGCCATCACAGGGCAGGTGGCAACTGATGCCATTGGTACTGATGCCTTCCAAGAAGCAGATATCTTTGGTATCACGATCCCAATCACCAAATACAATGCCCTCATTAAAAAAGCTGACGACCTTGCCCGACATTTTGAAGAAGCTATCAAAATTGCCATGGGTGGAAGGCCTGGTCCTGTACTCCTTGATTTTCCAAAAGATGTTCAATTGGGTAAAACAACTGTTAGGAAAGCGTCATCTTTAAAAATTGCTCCTCATCATTATGAAAGACCAAAGGTGAAAGGGGACCCACAAGAATTTGCGGAAGCATTGAATGTAGCCAAACGCCCGTTACTCTATGTTGGTGGTGGTGCCATCAATTCTTTTGCTTCTGCTGAAATTAAGGCACTTGCTGAAAAAGCGAATGCACCTGTAACCACAACATTAATGGGACTTGGTGCTTTTCCTGGAACTCATCCCTTGTCTGTCGGAATGCTCGGTATGCATGGTACTGCCTATGCCAACAAAGCGGTGTTAGAATGTGATTATATCCTCAATTTAGGTGCTAGGTTTGATGACCGGGTTGCCAAATACCAAGACTTTGCGCCGAATGCCGTGCGTGCCCATGTTGATATTGATGCAGCTGAGTTTAACAAAAGAATCAATGTTGATCATATTTTACATGGTGACCTAAAAGATGCGATTAGAGAAATCCTCCCTTTTGTGAAAGGTGGAGATAGGTCAGAATGGATTTCGAATATCCAATCACTCAAAAAAAATCACCCACTTGATTTTGATAACAGTGGAGAAACAATCAAACCTCAAGACTTTTTACAAAAGGTTTATACAAAAACCAAAGGGGAAGCGATTGTTTCGACTGATGTAGGCCAACACCAAATGTGGGCAGCACAGTATTATTTATTTGATAAACCAAACACTTGGCTCACTTCCGGTGGGCTCGGCACGATGGGGTATGGTTTACCTGCGGCCATCGGTGCTAAATTTGGTAACCCAGACAAAACTGTGATTTGTGTGACGGGAGATGGATCTTTCCAAATGTGTATCCAAGAACTTGCGACTATCGCGCAATCAAAGTTAGGTGTCAAGATTTTACTTTTTAATAATAACTTCCTTGGAATGGTCCGCCAATGGCAAGAACTCTTCTATGAAGAAAGGTTTAGTGAGTCACAATGGACTTACAATCCAAACTTTGTAAAACTTGCGGAAGCCTATGACATCCCTGCTATGAGGATTGAAAAAAAGTCTGAAATTCAAAAAGGTGTCGAATTTTTCTTAAAAGATAGTGGTTCTGCTCTCATTGAAGTGATGATCCCTGCGGAAGAAAAAGTTTTCCCAATGATCCCTGCTGGAAAATCTCAACAAGACCTCATCGAATTTAAAGACTTGGGGAAATTGAAAAAATGAAACATACACTGAGTATTTTAGTCAATAACCATCCAGGTGTGATGAGTCATGTTTCTGGACTCTTTACTAGGCGAGGTTATAACATTGATTCGATTGCCGTTGGTGTCACTGATGACCCAGAAGTTTCTTCCATGACGATTGTTCTCAATGGCGATGATTTTGTTGTGGGACAAGTGAAAAACCAACTCCTCAAACTCCCTGATGTGCTCCGAGTGCAAGATATGGCATATGCAAGTTCAGTCCAAAGAGAACTTGTGTTAGTTTCTTTTTCTATCACAGAAAAGAACCGAAGTGAAGCACTAACGATCTGTAATGGTTTTGATGTGAAAATTTTAGAGATGACCGAAGACTCCCTACTCATCGAATTTTCCGGCAATTCTCGCCAGGTGACAAACATCATCACAGTTTTAAAACCTTTTGGGATTCGTGAGATTTCTCGCACTGGCCAAATTGCCATTGCCTATCGAAACCAAAACGTTGTTTAGAATCCTCTTGACAGAGGTCTAAAAAAAAACGAAACTTGGGAACAAAACATTGTTTGGTTCCCATGAAACGTATTCTTTCCATCACAGCATATTTATTCCTTGTTAGTTTCCTTTATTCAGATGTTGAAAAAAAAATTGTCCCTTTAAAACGAGGGAGTGGGGCTGAAGTATTATATTTTGATTTTGGGGAAACTGCCCCCAACACATTTTTCAAATCGGAAAAACTCCAGGAACCTAAATTAGAGGACCTTAAGTTAGGTTTTTTAGATGCAGCACCTGGTTATTATGCAGGTCCTGATGGGGGAGAAGTCTACCAATGGGCAAAAAACCATTACCAATGGAAACGTGCTGATGGTAGTGTTTTTACCGAATGGCCTACCGGGATTTTTAAATTAGATTTTCCCACTGGGATAGGATTTGTATTTGCACCCGCTCCACCTAACTGTAATGGATGTTCACCGACGCTTGTATGGAATTATCCAGACAATACAAAAATCACAAAGTACTGGATCTCCAATCGGAAAGAATACGATACCATCTTCCAGAAACCTCTCGATTTCCAAAACTTCCTTCTTGTGAATGAAACCAAATTTGGAAAACCAAAGTTGGAATTGGGGAATCTTGTTTTTTATGGTTCCGATAAATGGAATGAGTTTTTACGAGTGTTTGGTGAAGAAGTCAAGACCAAATCTCTTTATTCGATTCTAAAAAATGAGTTTGGTTTTGAAAATCGCGGGAAAATTCCTGTATTACTTTTTGATGAGTACAATGCAGCAAAGGAATATGTTGGTTTTGATCTCCCAGCTGCCAACCAATCCGAAATGGGGTTAGGTGGAAAAGATGCGATTGTTTTATGTTGTGGTGATCAAATGCCTGAACGCACAGGGAATCCAAATTTTGATGTCGATTCTTTACGGCGGGTTAATTTTAGTATGGTACTCCAAAAACTGACAAGAAATGCCGAACAAGTTTCGTGTTTAAAGACCATTGCCGAAACAGGCACTCAATCTACCCAAGAAATTCAAGACCCTTGGTTTGAAGAAGGATTTGCATCCTATATCGAATCAAGATTGAGTGACCGCAAACGAGTTTGGGTATATGCAGAAACAGAAAAGTTAATTCGTGAAAACAAAGCTCCCAAATCCTTCAAAGCTTTATTAGAGGCCAAATACAAAGACAATATTCCTTATCATTTCAGTGCCATCTTAATCAAATACATCCATGATGTGTATGGTAAAGAATCTATCTCTTCTTATCAAAAAGAAACTTGTATGGGGCTTGATTCGACTCTTGCCTTGCAAAAAGTAACTGGTGTTAGTGCGGATACTATTTTAAAAGAGAGTACCAAACGTTTTGAAACAGAAAAAATTCAAGTTTTAAAAGATACTAAATCATTATCCCTTTCAGGGTTTACAGTGATGAACCCACAATTTCCGAATGAATTTTTTTCATTCTTAGAAAAGGGTTTTACGATCAAAGAATCAGCCAAAGAAATCAAAACTTATGATGAACTACCTTCATTATACAAAATCTTTATTGCCAATGTAGATGATTATTCGGGGAAACGAGAGGGTGATTTTTTAGGTCCGAGAGGATCATATTTTTTTCTTTGGAAAAAGGGAAATTACCGTTGGTATGGAGATGGTTGGGAAGCGAATGTATTCCCTGGAAATCAAATAGTGTTCCGAGGGTCTAACTATACACTCGTGGAATGGGAAAATGGTAAAAAACAATATGTGGCACCAAACGGAGATTCGGTGATATTCCAAAACCGCGAATCCGTTCAGTATTCAGATTGAAATAAAAAAAACCGATTTGGCGAATATCCACCAAATCGGTTTTTCAACACAATTGAAACTTGTGTTCGTTTTCTAATGGCCTTCGAGCCATCGTTCGGCTTCGAGTGCTGCCATACATCCACTACCTGCTGCTGTAATGGCTTGTCTGTACACTTTGTCCTGAACATCACCGGCCGCAAACACTCCTTCTACATTGGTTTGTGTTGTCCCTGGTTTTGTGATGATGTATCCTGTTTCATCTAATTGCAACTGGCCTTTGAAGATTTCCGTATTCGGAACATGGCCAATTGCATAAAAGAGTCCACCCACTTCCAAATCCTTCTGAGATTTGTCTTTTGTGTTTTCTAGAACGATGGAGGTAAGACCACCAGCGCCACCTTTTGCTTCAACTACCGTTTGGTTCCATAGGATTTCGATTTTTGGATGTTCCATAGCTCGTTTTTGCATGATTTGGGAAGCACGGAGTTGGTCACGTCTGACCACAAGATACACTTTGGAGGCAAATTTGGTTAGGTGGTTAGCTTCTTCCACTGCCGAGTCACCACCACCCACAACCGCAAGGGCTTTGTTTCGGTAAATGGGGAGGGCACCGTCACATACTGCACAAGCAGAAATCCCACGTTGCCAAAAAACATCTTCTCCCTTTACAAACATACGTTTGGCGGTAGCACCTGTGGCAATGATAATGGATTCAGCTTTGATTTCTTCATCATCAGACCAAATCGTAAACGGACGTTTTGATAAATCCACTTTAGTGATGGTTTGGGTGTGGATGGTTGTGCCATACTTGGCCGATTGTTCTCGGAAAAGTTGGGTGAGTTTGGTACCATCAATCCCTTCAGGGAAACCTGGAAAATTTTCCACTTCGGTTGTGGTTGTGAGCTGTCCACCTGCGGCAACACCCCCTGCCATAAATCCTTCATACATCACTGGGTTTAAATTGGCTCTCGCGGCGTAAATGGCTGCGGTATGACCCGCAGGCCCTGATCCAATGATGACAACTTTGTGGTTCATAATTTCTCCTATTCGGTATCTATTTCGTTATTTCTTAGACTCGGTCTAAATCAATCTTGTTTATTTTGTTTCGCATGCTCGAACCCAAGGGGCATAATAAGGGTCCCCTGAAAGTGGGCTTTTTTCTAAACTTTGGAGGTATTCTTTTTGTTTTGCCCCTCTCGTAAGACAGAGATAACTGGCTTCGAAAAATTCCAAGGTTTCTTTTTTCCCTTGGAATCGAATTTCCTCTAAAATTTCCAGTGCTTCTTTTTCATACCCTGTGGTAAGATAGAGGCGGAAGAGTTCTCTTTGTACTTCCGTGTCGTCTTTTTTTTGCCTGTGGTACTTTTCCAAATAAAAGATGGCTGTGGCAATGGATTCAACACTGTCCGCAAGGAGGAGTCCCATCCGTTTGAGGACAGGATCGTATTCAGGATTTTCACGGAGCGAAAGTTCGTAATAATATAGGGCTTTTGTTTTTTCTCCCACCATTTCCCATTTTTTCCCTTCTTCAAAAAGAGTTCGTTCTTTTCGGCCGCAATTAACGACTAACAGTAGAGAAAGGATGAGTAAAAAAAAAGGAGTGATTCGATAAGTCACATCTCCTTTTTTCCTGACATAGCCATTTGTGGCAAAAAAAATAATAAGTCTCTTTAAGCTTTTTGTCCGACTCTTTAAGTAACATAAGAGAGTAAAGATGGGTTCCAAATTGCCAGTTTCTCAAAATCAGCTTTTACAAACATTCCAAGAATACCTGTCCGTAGAAAAAGGACTGAGCGATAATTCTATATATTCCTACGGATACGATCTAAACAAGTTCGCTATCTTCTTGGAAAAAGAACACATCAACTTCTTAGAAGTAAAAGCAAACGACATCATGCGTTTTCTGGAAGAAGAAAGAGAACGTAAAATCTCTGCAAAAACCCTCGCAAGAGAAGTTGTGGCAATCCGTCAGTTTTACAAATACCTAAGAGACGAAAAACGACTCGATTCCAATCCAACGGAAAAAATTGAAACACCTGAAGTTGCAAGGACGATTCCAGATTATCTTACACAAACAGAAATAGAGGAATTATTTCGTAACATCAAAGAAGATAATTTGTATGAACTTCGTGACAAATGTATCTTTGAACTCCTTTATTCCTCTGGTCTTCGGATCTCAGAAGCCTGTAACTTAAAAATGTCAGACATTGATATGGAAAACATGACCATCACTGTAGAAGGTAAAGGTGGAAGACAACGCCTCGTTCCTTTTGGTGAAAAGTCATTGGAAATCCTCAAACGATATTTGTTAGAAAGTCGAACTGAAATCCTTAAAAAAAGAACCTGTGATTTCGTATTTGTTTCCAAGAAAGGATCATATATCAACCGTAAGTCGGTTTGGAGACTTTTAAATCACTACATCAAACGCACAAAGATTAAGAAAAAGGTTACTCCTCACACTCTGCGCCACTCGTTTGCTACGCATCTTTTGGAAAACCATGCAGATCTCAAATCAGTGCAGGAGCTTCTTGGACATATCGATATTTCTACGACTCAGATTTATACACATATGGCCAATAAAACTCTGAAGGAAGTTCATAAGAAATTCCATCCGAGAGGATAATGTCAAACCCATCGAAACATACGGACTATGGAAAAGTAGTCCGTATCCAAATTCCCTCCAACCCAAGCTTTGTTTCCCACACTCGTAACTATTTTTTTAATTTATGTTTAGAACATGGATTCTCACTTTATGATTCCATGGACTTAAAATTGGTGATTGGGGAAGCGATCACCAATATCATCAGACATGCATATTCTGGTCGCACAAACAAACCAATTTTTATCGAAATCCAATTTGATAAGGACCGAGTGGAAATCAAACTCCGTGATTACGGTTTAAAAGTGGAACCAAAGGATTTACGAAGTTTTGATGTCAGTGATTATCGAGAACACGGCATAGGTCTTTTTATGATCCGAGAACTCACTGATTATTATTTTTTAGACCAATCCTTCGAGATTGGAAACCAGATGGTCCTCATCAAAAGAAAGTAAATTCCATTTTTCTCGACAAAGGTTTCCCATCTGGAAATTTATCCTTATGGAAACAATTCACGCAACCACTATCCTTTCTGTACGTAAAAACGGAAAAATCGCAGTCGGAGGGGATGGCCAAGTTTCGATGGGAAATACCGTCATGAAACATACTGCCAAAAAAGTACGCCGCCTTTACAATGGTAAGGTGATTGCAGGTTTTGCGGGAAGTGCAGCAGATGCCTTCACCCTTTTTGAACTCTTTGAAAAAAAATTAATCGAACATGGTGGGTCAGTTTCTCGCGCAGCTGTAGAGCTTGCTCGTGAATGGAGGATGGATCGGATGTTAAGAAGGCTTGAGGCACTACTGATTGTTTGTGATGCCAATGAATCCTTTCTCATTTCAGGAACGGGAGATGTGATCTCTCCCGATGATGGAGTGCTTGCGATTGGCTCAGGCGGAAATTTTGCTCTCAGTGCCGCAAGAGCACTTGTTGAAAATACTGATTTAGAACCAAAAGAAATCATTACAAAAGCAATGAAAATTACTGCTGAGATCTGTATTTATACAAACCATAATTTGGTGATCGAGGAATTATAATATGACTATCAAAACTATTTTAGCGGAAGTGGCAAGTGTAGGGAATGGAACAGAAGAACTTACACCACGTCAAATTGTAGAAAGGTTGGACGAACATATCATAGGGCAAACCAAAGCAAAACGTGCTGTCGCAGTTGCCCTTCGTAACCGTTCGAGGCGAAGGAAACTCGACGATTCTTTAAAAGAAGAAATTTACCCCAAAAACATCATCATGATTGGACCCACAGGTGTTGGGAAAACGGAAATTGCTCGTCGTTTGTCAAAGTTATGTGGTGCACCTTTTATCAAAGTGGAAGCTACCAAATACACAGAAGTGGGTTATGTTGGTCGTGATGTCGAATCTATGGTACGTGATTTGGCAATGGGTGCTCTTAATATGGTCAAATCGGAATTTAGAGACCGAGTGAGAGACAAAGCAGAAGAGCGAGCAGAAGAAATCATTCTCGATGCCATCCTTCCTCCGATCTTTCATAAAAAAGAAGAAGATTTAAATCCAGAGGAAAAAGAAAGATTTCAAAGTTATAAAGAATCTAGGGAAAAATTTAGAGATAAGTTAAGAAAAGGGATTTTAAACGAACAAGAAATTGAAATTGATATCCCAAAACCTTCGACCCAAACGGGAATGCCCATGTTGCAAGTGTTTGGTGCTGGTAATATGGAAGAAATGGATAACCAAATCCAAAACCTTCTTGGGGATCTTATGCCAAAAAAATCAGGTAAACGAAAGGTAAAAGTTTCTGATGCACAAAAGATTTTACTCGAATCAGAAGCGGAAAAACTCATCGATTCAGACAAAATCCAATCGGAAGCAGTGCGCCGAGTGGAAGAGATGGGAATTATCTTTTTAGATGAAATCGACAAAATAGCAGGAAGAGAAGGAAGGCAAGGGGCAGATGTTTCCAGAGAAGGTGTACAACGAGATTTACTTCCGATCGTAGAGGGATCCACAGTAAATACAAAACTTGGTCCGATCAAAACCGATCATATTCTTTTCATTGCAGCTGGTGCCTTTCATATGACAAAACCTTCTGATTTAATTCCGGAATTACAGGGTAGGTTTCCCATCCGTGTAGAATTGGAAACACTTACGGAACAGGATTTTATCAAAATTTTAACCACTCCAAAATCGTCTCTCACCAAACAATACGAAGCCTTACTGGCAACGGAAGGTGTGAAGATTGAATACACAGAAGATGGGATTGCTGAAATTGCAAAACTTGCCTTCCAAATGAACGAAAAAAATGAAAACATTGGAGCACGAAGGCTCAATACCATTATGGAAAAATTATTGGAGGACACAAGTTTTGATGCTCCAGACCTGCCGGATGATAAAAAACATGTGGTGATTAACGAGACTTATGTTTCCAGCCAATTGAAAGGCATCATCGAAGACAAAGACCTAAGTAGATTCATTCTCTAACAAGGATTACACGTTCAAATCCTCGAACAGAATTGGCAGTAAGGATGGCCGAGGCATGGACCAGGTCATCCTTTGTTGTTACTTTTTCTTTGACCCAAAGTTTTTTAAGTAAATACTCTCGAAAAACTCCCGGAAGACCTCCCGTATCTAAACTCGGAGTGTACCAGGTTCCATTTTGATTATAAAACAAATTGCGAATGCATGTCTCAAGAACGTTTCCATCAGTATCAAAAAGGATACAATCATCGACTTTCATTTCCTTACATACGAGCATAAGATTGTCGTATTCCTTTCGATTTGTTGTTTTGTGGTAGAAAAAAATATTTTTAGAATCGATTGCTTCTTTAGCAAAACAAAGTTTGATTGTGGGTCTTTTTGTACGTTTGGGTAAAACTGTGGATTCGAAATGGAATCCTCCTGTTTCATTGAGTAAAAGCCTGACTCTCGACTTCAAGGATATTTTCAATTCGAGTTCTTGAATGATCTCATCCAGTTTTTCTTTTGAAAATGAAAAACCGAAACGGATTGCTGTTCCTTCCATTCGTTTTGTATGGAATTCTTTTAAAAATATTCTCCCTTTGCAGACAAGTAAGGTTTCTAAGATTTCAAACTTAGGGGGAATCGGATTGTTGAGTACTCTCAGTTTGGATAAACATTCTGCATATTCTTCATTTGGTTTCGAAAGTACAGTCACTCCACTTCCAATTCCATACACGGCATTGTGATTATCTCCATTCGATTGGATTTCTAAAGTGCGGATCGTAACACTTGTTCGGATCAAAGGAACATCATTTTCTTCTTCTGAAGTGAAAAAAGCCCCCGTATAACAGCCTCGATTCATTCCTTCTAATGAACTTATTAGCGAATATGACCTTTGTTTGGGTGCACCAATCACGGATCCCGATGGGAACAATGCAGAAAGCACTGTGTTCCAAGTAAATGGTTGGTTTAACTTTGCACGAACTTTTGAAACCATTTGCCAAACAGTACTAAGCCCTCGGATCGAAAAGAGTTCCTCAACTTCGACTGTTCCTTGTTTAGCGATCCGACCGAGATCGTTTCTATACAAATCAGTAATCATCACATTTTCTGCTTTTTCTTTTTCGGAAGTTTGTAAGTAGTTAAAATTCTTTTGGTCTTCTTTCTTTGTATTTCCTCTTACAATTGTACCCTTCATTGGTTCCGTTTTGATTTCGTCACCTTTCACTTCGAAAAAAAGTTCTGGAGAAACAGAGATGATGGTTTTGGAATTTTCTCCCATCGGGTAATACACGGAATACTTGGTTTTTTGTTTTGTCTTTAAACTTTGGAATACTGAAAACAAATCTCCGATAAGTTCTAATTCTACTGGAAAACATAAATTCAATTCATAACTTTCCCCTTGTACTAAAAACTCATTGCATTGTTTCCATTTTTCTATATACTTCGCTTCCGGCCATTTAGGATTGATTTTTGTGATGGAGTGATTCAAAAACTCGTTTGGATCTGGATTTTTGTATTGTAACTTCCTTTTTTTTTGGAAGAGGGTGATGTGGAGTAGGGGAGTTCCTTCCTTTAAGTTGGATTCAAATAAATCCAATCCTTCAATGAAATGATAACCTAACTCATAATAGAGGATACCACAAGGATAGAGTCCTTTTTTTCGTTCTTCATCGAGCCTGTCAAATAGGTATGAAATTTGTTCTTTAAGGTTCTGATTTTTTTTATAGATCAGCTCGATGGTTTCTTTTGCATCATAATAATGATCCGAAATGGTGAAACCTGGATGAGTGAGTGTATCTTCGAAGAGAAGGCCACCCAGATTTCGGTAGCTCTCTTCAAAGGATGAATACGGTATCAATTCGATAAGAATCAAAACTCCAATTTTTGTAGGGCATCGAGAGGGTAGTTCAAATACACAGTAGTTGTTTTTTTACTGGTTTGGATGTCAAAACACTCTAATGGATCAAGACCTAAATTATAAAACCCTTCATCGATCATCGCAATACCAAATCCTGCACTTTCCTTTTCATCCAAAAAGTCTGGTCGAAAAAATTCAGCGCTGTTCCCTTGTTTGGCAAGTTCGGCATGGCGTTCTCTACTTTTACGAATCCGGTTTAAATCCATTCCCATAATAGGAGAATCGTTTCGAATCCGAATGTAAACAGAAGTAGGGCGAATTTCGATTTTCATTGAAATTTTTAAATCATACTTTTTCACTTTTTCCCTAACGATCGTTAGGAAGTCTTTTTCATCTTCTGAAAGATTATGTTTTTTTGTTCGTTTTTTATCAGATAAAGTGAGGATTTTTTGAACCACCTTTTTGATTTTATCGGGCACAATGTAACGTTGCATCGCATCCCGGAGTGGTTCTGTTTCAAGGATGATATCCAATAACTCTTCTGCTTCTTCTTCTGGCGTTTGGCCTTGGGCTTTGAGTTTGTTTAGGAGTTCATCTTGGAAAATGACAAATCGAGTGTTGGCTTTGACTGCATTGAGTAATGCTTCCATAAGACCGCTGAAGAGATGGAAGGAAGTGAGAGGGTTTGCACCAACTCGATTTAAGATTCCTTGTACCACTTCGTTTACGATGTCGCGTGTTGATTTTGTTAGACCTTTTAGTTCAAAATGGAAATAATCCTTTTGGATGAGGTGGTCTAAGTTTTGAAGGATTTCTGTGCCTTTGTATTTGATTTTCTCGTTTGCCATTGAGGTTCGCTAAACTTTTATGTTAAAAAAACGGGAAAACAAGGTTTTGTAAACCAGTTTTCCGACCAAGTGAGCAGGTTTGTTTGTTTATGAAAGAATTCCTTCTAAAAACTCCTGATTTAGGTGATACTGAAAAAATCGAACTCGTACGTTGGCTTTGCAAAGAAGGCCAAGTCGTCAAAGAAGGGGATGAAGTGATCGAACTTGTCACTGATAAAGCTGCATTTCCAGTCGAATCTCCCTATAGTGGCACCTTAAAAAAAATCCTAAAAGAACAAGGATCGGTAGTGAAAAAAGGAGATATCCTCGGAATCATGGATATTAACGAATGAAAATCCTTCATATCTCCGATTTACATTTCCCGAAGAAACTTTCCTTGTTTTCACTTCGAGGAAAAGCCATTATCGGATACCTCAATTACCATGTGAGGAGAAAGTCAAAACACCCAGTGATGCTTATTGCCGCTATGGTGGACACTATCAAAAATTTAGAATATGATGCATTAGTGATTTCTGGTGACCTAACAAACGTTTCACACCCTAGTGAATTCCAAAGCGCAAAAGATATCTTAAAACCAATCCTTACGGACAAAACGTTCCTGATTCCAGGGAATCATGACCGTTACCAGAAACGTGCCATGGGACCAAATCCTTTGTTTGAAAAAACATTCGAAGAATGGATGGGGGAATCAGTTCATCCAAATTTTTACCTGAGAACCAAACGCATTGCGGGTATACTTTTTGTTGGTTGGGATTCGAATCTTGCCATCCCTAGGATCACCGCCAATGGGTATGTGGCAAAAGAAATTGTAGAAAAAACCGTTGGGATCTCAAAAGATCCTTATGTACTCGTTGGACACCACCCGTTATGGAATCCTAACACGGAGGTGGAATCGGCATCGCACCGAATGTCTAACCGAAAAGAAGTGGTTCTTGGGTTACAAACCAATCCACCTGAATTGTACTTACATGGGCATACTCATACCAATTGGGTGAAACTCCCTGGCAAAGAAACGCCCTTTACAATTGTCAATTCCGCATCGAGTACAAGGTTATCCGATTCCAAACATGAGTGTGGTTTCCATTTGATTGAACTAGGGAAACAATTTCACTACCGTCGATTTATTTATTCAGAAAACAAATTCACAGAGACAAATCCCATTCTTTACGAAGAGACAGAGGGAGTCGTCTAAAGGACATACCATGGCAAATGATAAAATTGATTTAACCTCCATCCAACGGCAACTCATGCAAGTGAAACACCCAGAACTCAAAAAAGACATCGTAAGTCTCGGCATGGTTGCAAAAGTCACACCAACTGATGATGGCATCGAAATCCTCATCAAAACTCCGAATGCAGACCGCCGTTTGCAAATTGGTCTGGAAGCACAAACAAGACAGCTCATCTCCAAAATCGAAGGTGCTGGGAAAGTCAAAATCAAATTTGAAGTCGACCAAAACTTAAAAATGGAAGATGGAAACCGTATCTTTGGTGTAAAAAAAGTCATCGCTGTTGGATCGGGGAAAGGGGGAGTGGGAAAATCAACTGTCACTGCAAACCTTGCGAGTACCCTTTCACGTAACGGAAAAAAGGTGGGGATCATGGATGCTGATATCTATGGACCATCTCTTGGAAAAATGTTTGGGATCAATGGACGAGTTGCATTAAAGTCCGAAGAAGATAAAATTTACCCAATTGAAAAACACGGAATCAAACTGATTTCCTTTTCATTTCTTGTCACAGAAGACCAACCAGTAGTTTGGCGTGGACCAATGCTTGGAAAGGCCATTGAACAGTTCTTATACGATGTGGTTTGGGGCGAACTCGATTATCTATTCATTGATTTACCACCAGGTACTGGGGATGTCCAATTATCGCTAGCCCAACTCATTGATCTTGATGGTGCTGTGATTGTTACGACGCCACAAGAAGTGGCAGTCCTTGATGCTGGCCGTGCTGCTGCGATGTTCAAACAAGTGAAAGTACCAATTCTTGGAATTGTTGAAAACATGTCTGGCTTTGCTTGTCCAAAATGTGGCCATGTGACAGATGTTTTCTCGAAAGGGGGAGGGGAGAAACTCTCTAAACAAGTAGGAGTACCTGAACTAGGGGCCGTTCCTCTCACACTTGATGTCATGAGTTCCGGAGAATCGGGCAAACCTGCCTTACTTGACGCAAAAGACTCTCCTCTGCAACAGGCGTATTTTAAGATTGCAAAGAATTTAGAAGAACAAATTGCGAATTGGGAAGAGTAAAAATCACTTGTGTCTTCCTACACATTTTAGAGTCTAAAGGTTACACTATGAATTTTGAACGCGGTTCCAAACCAAATCCAACCGGGAATTTAATCGCATACTGCCATGTATTCGGAGAGAATCCGATTGCACCAGGTGGTAAAATCATAGCCTCCAATGTGGTGGTGAGTTTCTTAAAAATTGGAGATAATTACCCCGTGGTGACCTTTCCCCCCGTGGCACTACCTTCCAAAGAGGAACTCATGAAAATCCTCTCGGACAATATCCATTTGTATGATGTTGTCCAACTTCCTGATTTCCAGATGCCTGAAAACAAAGAACAGGCGAACCAATACATCCAGGAACGAATGGAACAGTTCAATTCGATGGTGATGCGGTATGTGGAATTTTGTAAGGCTAAAGAAAAGAAAACCCAAACCACAAATCTTGGTGACCAACTCGAACAAGTGAGTGAACCTTTAGAAACATTAGCAAACCTTTCTATTGAATTCCGTAACACTTCTGGGATCGCTAGAGAAGCGACGAGACTCAAAATGGAACGAATTGTGGACTACTTCCATAACAACCACCCAACACTTGATATTGATAACTTTAAAAAAGCGTTGTCTGTTCCTGGCAAAGTAGGGGATGAACTGGTTGGCCTTTATATTCAAAAATTCAATGCCATTCAAATCGAAAATTATGAAACGGCTTCTGATTTGCGAAAACGCATATTAGAAATTGAATCCACTGCCACTTAAACGTTTTTAGTCGAATCAAAATCATTGCAAAACCCTTCTTGTAAAGAAGGGAATTTTCAAAGCTAAGCACTCTACGACCAATCTACATAACACGACACACGAAAGCTTAAACGAACATGGCGCTTACTTTCCCCGTCTCACCAGAAAAAAATGCCTCTCTCAAAAAACGGATGGAGGTTGTTGGTATCCGCGAATCTGATCTTAAAGAACAATTTGTGAAGGCCAGTGGCAAAGGGGGGCAGAACGTGAATAAGGTGGCAACTGCCGTTGTCTTACTTCACATTCCTTCTGGGAAACAAGTGAAGTGTTCCATCTACCGTACCCAAGGACTGAATCGTTACAAAGCACGCGACTTACTTTGTTTGGAAATGGAGAGAGAATTGGAACCTTCAAAGTTCGAATCCTCTATTCAAAAACTTCGTAAGAAAAAACAAAACAAATACAATAAGGCTCTAAAAAAGAAATTGGAGAAAGAAAAATCAGAAGGGAACGATCCTATCTAAATCGAATCTTCATTGTTTTTTTTCAGATGGAATTTAGCCGATTGGTTATACTTTTTGATTTTTTGGCTTTTTTTATAACGATTCGATTCCTCCTAGTTTTTTCATTTTTATCCTTACTTTGTTTTCAATTTCCATCAGTTGTTTGTATTTTTTGAGAAGATTATTGGGTCTGGTCGTTGGAACGTCATTCAGTTGATGTGGACATTTCATGTTTTGATTTCACTTGTGATCTTAACTTTCGCCTATACTGATACTATTTTGATGTCCTTAAGAAACTTAATATTTGTTTGGTTATGGTTACAAACACTGTCATCCAAATTATTGTTTCCTTTTCCAAGTGTGTTTTTTTTAACATAACAAATATTTGTTGAACCATAGGTTTTTGCTTTCGCCAATGAACGAGGATTTTGTGAAAATATCTTTGGACCGATTCACTACAGTCACTAATTTTTCTTTTGATATAAAATCTTATTTTAATTTTTGAAAAATTCAGAGTTTAAAAAGTTTTATCCCTTCAATAATCAATTATAGTTTGTTAAATGGTGGAAAGGAAATACGATTTGAACGATGATTTTCTATTTTTATCGAAAAAATATACTTGCTGAATGAGAAATTATCATCTAACAATACCAAAAACTAATTCTTTGTATGCGATTATTTTAATGGTATGCAGTTACCTGATGGAGAAACAATGAAAAACCGCTTTTTTCGCTTCTTCCCAATAATTTTATTATTCGGGTTTATCCTTCTTGGTTTGTCTCGGCAAACCCACATTTTGGCTGAACCTATACCCTCTAAATTATCTTCTACCAATTATCCAATCATTCGTCAGTTTGGTGATTCGATAACTTTTGGTTACGGATTTGTTCAGTGTTATGGGATTCCAGGCATCTGTATGAACTACGGTAATAATGGTCAAAACTCATGTTCTCCCTGTGCTGTACAACTTTGGGGAGGTGGATACCGCAATTGGATGACAGTGATTGCCTTACAACCTGCTAATCAGTTTGTTTTTGGAACAGTTGGTTATCAATGTGGTGGATCAAATGCAAGTCAATGGAGTACGAATTCCATGTCACATGATGGTTATCCAGGGTTTCGAACAGATCAATTAGTACCAATAGCCTCCTTACCGAGTATAGCTGACATCACTTTAGTACATGCAGGAACAAACGATTTTATTCAAGGAAAGTCTGTTGACAGGGCAACAGTTGGCTTGACATACATAATACAAAACTTAATAACACAAAATCCTTCTACAACTATTTACGTGGCTCAAATTATACGTTACATGAAACCGGCTTCCACATGCACTTCCTGTAAAGATTATTCCGTTTTGAATCCAATCGTTGAACAATATAACCAATGGATTTCGAACCAATTGACAAAAACAATAAATGGTTTTCCAAATCAAATTGTGATTGTTGATATGTATGATGCACTTACGTCTTCATCAGATTATTCATTTGATGGTGTCCATCCAAGTTCCGCTGGTTATCAAAAAATGGCTTGTTCCTGGGTTCGTGCCATTAAGAAAATGCCTTCTATGCCAGGTAACCCTTGTTCCGATCTTACCTTGGGAGAAACGAAAGGTTTATCCACTCCATTAAATTCAGATGTGGAAAAGTCATTACCTCAACCAGAACAAATCCAACAAATCATGCAAGGAAAGTACAAAGGATTGTAATCTAATCGATTTCCATCGATTTGATTTTTATACAAAAAAAGCCTAAGCAGAATCCCACTTAGGCTTTTTAAATGAACAGATTGTTCAGAAGAGAATAGGGAAAATGATTTACATCATGCCGCCCATTCCTCCCATACCACCCATTCCTCCCATGCCGCCCATTCCAGCACCAGCAGCATCTTTTGGCTCAGGTTTGTCAGTAATGGTCACTTCAGTGGTGAGGATCATGGCTCCAATAGAAGCTGCATTTTGAAGGGCTGAACGAACCACTTTAGCAGGGTCAACAACACCAGCTTTGATGAGGTCTTCCCAAACCATGGTGAGTGCGTTGAAGCCTTCGTTACCTTTTTTTGCGCGAGCTTGCTCAACAATCACAGATCCTTCTAGACCTGCATTGGAAGTGATCATTCGGATTGGTTCTTCTAATGCACGTAAGATGATGTTGGCACCTGTTTGTTCGTCACCAACAAGTTTTAATGCTTTCACTGCATCTTGAGCGCGGAGGAGTGTGAGTCCACCACCTGGAACAATTCCTTCTTCCACAGCAGCACGAGTTGCAGAAAGAGCATCTTCCACACGAGCTTTTTTCTCTTTCATTTCTACTTCTGTAGCAGCACCAACATGGATCACAGCCACACCACCAGCAAGTTTTGCAAGGCGTTCTTGGAGTTTTTCACGATCGTAATCAGATGTAGTATCTTCGATTTGTTTTTTGATTTGGTTCACACGGCCTTGGATATCTTTTGAAGCACCAGCACCTTCGATAATAGTAGTGTTTTCTTTATCAACGACTACTTTTTTCGCACGACCTAACATCTTCACATCAGCGTTTTCCAATTTCATTCCGAGGTCTTCAGAAATCACTTGTCCACCAGTGAGGATTGCAATGTCTTCAAGCATTGCTTTTCTTCTATCACCAAACCCTGGAGCTTTTACAGCCACACATTGGATCGTTTTACGAAGTGTGTTGACAACGATTGTTGCAAGAGCTTCCCCTTCCACTTCTTCTGCGATGATAACAAGAGGTCTTCCCGCTTGTGCGATTTTTTCAAGTACAGGGAGAAGGTCTTTCATCGAAGCAATTTTTTTATCGTAAATTAAGATGAATGGATCGTTAAAAGTAGCGATCATTGCTTCTGGATCAGTAACCATATAAGGTGACACGTATCCACGATCAAATTGCATACCTTCTACGATATCAAGAGTGGTTTCAATTGATTTTGCTTCATCAACAGTGATCACTCCTTCTTTACCTACTTTGTCAAATGCTTGTGCAATGAGGTTTCCGATTTCAGGATCATTGTTAGCAGAGATTGTCGCTACGTTTGCATATTCTGCCTTGCTATTGATTTTAATTGCGTGTTTTTTGATTTCTTCAACAGCAGCAAGAACTGCTTTATCAATCCCGTGTTTGAGTGCCATTGGGTTTGCTCCCGCAGTTACGTTCTTCAAACCTTCGTTGATGATTGCTTGGGCAAGGATGGTTGCAGTAGTTGTTCCGTCACCAGCGATGTCGTTCGTTTTGGTAGAAACTTCCTTCACCATTTGAGCGCCCATGTTTTCAATTGCATCTTCTAGTTCGATTTCTTTTGCAACTGTAACACCGTCTTTTGTGATGGTAGGAGATCCAAATTTTTTGTCGATGACTACGTTACGACCTTTTGGTCCAAGAGTCACCTTCACTGCGTTAGCGAGTTTGTTCACTCCGCTAAGAAGTTTTCTACGAGCTGATTCATCAAATTCTATAGTTTTAGCCATGATCATTATTCCTTATTATGATTAGTTTGAAACAACACCGAGGATGTCGCTTTCGCGGATGATGAGTAATTCTTTTCCACCTTGTTTGATTTCTGTTCCAGAATACTTTCCGTACAGAACTGTATCCCCAACCTTTACTTCTAAAGGAACGAGTTTACCGTCTTCATAACGGCCTTGTCCCACAGCGATGACTTTGCCTTCTTGTGGTTTTTCTTTGGCAGTGTCTGGTACGATGATGGATCCGATTTTTTCTTCTGACTCATTCTTTGGCTCTACGACTACTCGGTCGCCTAAAGGTTTGATTGATGCCATGAGTAACTCCTTGTATGCAATCTAATGGTGATTCCGAATTTAGCACCATTTCAAAAAGAGTGCTAAACTCAGGTACCATAGAATGTTTGTAGGAGGAATTGGTCAAGCACTTTCAAGCGAAGAGTGCTAAAAAAGAGTTAGAACCCAAATAACCCTGTTTTTTTCCTGCGAGAACCTCGTTTTGGTGTCACTCCGAGCATTCCGAGTAGGCCGCGAGTGACTTCCTTTGCCACTGTCCTTCCCACTTCTCTCGCAAGAGGATTTTTCGAGAGAGTTTCCACAAAACTGGGGTCTTCTTTTTCCTTGGCACGTTTGGATTTGGGTTTTTTTGATCCCGATTCCTCTTCTGCCGATTCTGTTTCTTCCGCAATGGTTTCCATTTTTTTGGAAAGCATTTCGTGTGCACTCTCCCGATCGAGAGTGGTTTCATATTTTTTCACAAGGTCCGATTTTCCAATCGAAGTTTGGAGTTCCTTTTCGGTTAAAGTTCCCATACGCGATTTTGGTGGTGAGAGAAGGGTGTGGACAAGGGGAGTGGGAGAACCTTTTGTGCTTAGTGCCGTAATAAACGCTTCCCCAATCCCAAGTTCTGTGATCACTTCCTTGGTATCGTAAAACTCCGTTTCTGGATAATTTTCGGAAGCAGTTTTGATCGCCTTGCGGTCATTTGCTGTGAAGGCACGGAGAGCATGTTGTACTTTCAAACCAAGTTGTCCAAGAATTTCCTTCGGCAAATCAGTGGGTGATTGGGTACAAAAGATAATGCCAACCCCTTTTGAACGAATGAGGCGCACCATGGTTTCCAGTTGTTTTAATAAATCATTGGAGGCTTCATCAAATACTAAATGTGCCTCATCAATGAAGAGAACTAGTTTTGGTTTTTCCAAATCACCTTCTTCTGGAAAATTTGCATAAATTTCTGTCAGAAGAGACAACATAAACGTAGAAAAAAGACGTGGTTTGGTTTGGATGTCAGTGAGTCGGACGATGGAAATTTTTCCTTTTTTGGATTCAATTTGGAGGAGATCATTCACATCAAAAGAAGGTTCGCCAAAAAAATCCTCCCCTCCTTGGCTCTCAAGATCCATTAACTTTCGTAAGATGATGGAAACACTTTGAGAGGAAACCGTGCCATATTCTTTTTCGAGTTCTTCTTTGCCTTCGTCATTGATGTATTGGAGTGCTTTTTTGAAATCCTTAAGATCCAGGATAGGTAAACCTAAATCATCACAGTACTTAAAGACAAGGGAAACAACACTGGCTTGTGTTTCATTGAGTTCCAATATCCGAGAGAGTAAAATGGG
The DNA here is from genome assembly GCF_004769525.1 of Leptospira bouyouniensis. Classification (NCBI taxonomy): domain Bacteria; kingdom Pseudomonadati; phylum Spirochaetota; class Leptospiria; order Leptospirales; family Leptospiraceae; genus Leptospira; species Leptospira bouyouniensis. The sequence continues at coordinate 217,393 of NZ_RQFT01000010.1, forward strand.
TCCAAATTCTGCAAAAGTTGCGCGTAATTTGACCCCAGGTTCTTTGGAGATGGATAAAAATTCAACGGGGTAGGATGTTGGTGTCCAGTCTCCCCCTAGGATCTGATTTCGTTCTTTTACTTTATCGTTTTCTTCTCCTTCTGCCGCAAGGCCGGAAAGATCACCTTTAATGTCCATGAGGACAACCGGAACTCCTGCTTCGGAAAGGGATTCTGTTAGGAGTTGTAAGGTTTTTGTTTTCCCTGTTCCTGTGGCGCCCGCAATGAGACCGTGCCTGTTCAAAGTAGAAAGCGGGATTTGCACTTTGGCTTCAGGGAAAGTATCCCCATCAAATTTTCCACAACCAAGAAATAATGACCCGTCACTTGGGTATCCTTCCTTAGTTTTTTGAATAAATGCATCGGATTGTTTGGCCATTGGTTCCCTCGAGAATCCACAAGTTCGCTTCGTTTCCCAACCAAGTCAATGTTTTCTATACATAGAAAATGCCAGAGCTCAAATGAGTGCCCTAGCGAGTTTTGACACAAATTTCTCGTAGAACTCCTAATAAGATTTGAGTTTTTCCAAAATCTTTTTAAGCTATGGATGTGGAACGGATTCGCACATCGAAAGCATTTTTTACCTTCATCTTTTTTTCCTTTTTATTTGTTTTTGCCAACTGTAACCGAGGGATCCCTTCACTTGGACCGGCAAAAACCATCGAAAATGGTGTATTGGATCTAACCGAAGAAGATCCAAAAACTTTGGATCCATTCCCATTAGCAGGAGAATGGCATGCATTCCCTGGTGAACTTCCAGAAACCGAAGCTGAATTCAAAACTCTCAATGAAAAAACACCAATCCCACTTTCTGTCCCTGCCTACTGGGTAAACCAAAACCTTCCTGCCCACGGTTATGTGACCTACCGCTTACAACTAAAAGTAAAGGAACCAATGAATTTGATGGTGTATTTACGGGAAGCATCATCAGCGTACAGATTGTACTACTATAACCCAGAACGTGGTTTGATACTTTTAGGTTCCTCTGGTAAAGTTGCGAAATCCAAAGAAGAATCCATTGGTTATTACTTAGAAACAGGACGTTCTTTTCGAGCGACAAATGAAACTGTCATTTACTTACAGATATCAAATTATTTATACTCACGCGGTGGCCCTTATTATTCGCCTGTTCTTGGTGAAGTAGGAAAAACCATTCTTTATCTGCGTTTTAAAGAACGAAAAAAGTCCTTTTTCTTTGGGGCTTTTCTTGTCCTTGCAGTCTCCCATTTGTTTTTGTACATCCATCGAAGAAGAGACAAATCTCCCTTATGGTTTGCCTTACTTTGTTTTTCATGGCTTGTTCGTATTTTATTATTCGAAAGGGTTTCAAGGGACTGGTTCATCGGAAGTGACTTCCTTGAAATGTTGCAGATTCGATTAGAATATTTATCCTTTTGTGGGATCCAACTCTTTAGCCTTCTATTTTTTTTCCATGTCCAACCCCATTTGGTTCCAAACAAATTCAAACGTTATTTTTTTGTCCCCATTGCCTTACAGATCCTCATAATCCTGACAACACCGTACGCTGTGTACACAAAATTACTTGTGTTTAGCCAAGCTTACATGGTTGTGATTTTGATTCTTGCATTGATTGCATCAGTTCGGTCTACTTTTCAGAGAGAATCACGTTATGTGGGAGCATTCCTGACATTTGGAACTTTGGTGATTTTATCTGCTACCATTTATGATTCGGTTGTGTTTTTCAAACGATGGGACTTACCACTCATCACAGACCTTGGGTTTGCCATATTTTGTATGAGTCTAGCCATTGTGATTTCCAAACAAAATGCACATACTTGGGAAACGGCGGAATACCTATCCTTAAATTTACGCAAAGAAGTCGAATGGAAAACCTTAGAGTTAAAAAAAGAAAAAGAAAAAGCGGAAAAAACAGGGGAATTAAAGGATAAATTTATATCCATTGTTTCTCACGACATCCGATCTCCTCTTTTTGGAATTTCTTCGGTTGTCAATTTACTCACGGAATCACCTCCCTCTCTTTCTCCAGAGAGAGCCAAGCAAGTACTAGGTGAAGCATCCACAGGGCTCAAAAACATTTTGAGTATGGTGGAAGAACTCATTAAATACTCTCGATTTCAAAATGCTGCCGTGTTCCCTGATTACCAACTCTTTGACTTTCGCCAAATTACAGACCAACTCATCGAACGTGTCCAAGAAATGGCAAAACCAAAAAACATCACTGTCATCACACAAATGGATGAATCTTCGATTGGGATTGGTGACCCAAACCTCATTGAACATTTGATATGGAACCTACTCACAAATGCAGTTAAGTTTACGAAAGAATCTGGAACTGTAGAGGTTTCATTAACTGAATCCAATAAACATTGGAGTTTGAAAGTGACAGACACAGGGATCGGGATGCCAAAATACTGGACCGAACATGTGTTAGAAGAAGGATTTCTCTTTGTACGAAAAGGGACAGCCGATGAAATGGGAGCAGGGGTTGGTTTAGCCTTTTGTCGGGAGGTTGCTGAACGTCATGGCGCACAGTTAGTTGTTGCATCAGAAGAAGAAAAAGGTACATCTGTTGAACTCCTGCTACCTAATTTTGAAAAAATTGTTCTGATTTTAGATGACAACCCAGGTTACCGCAAACAAATCCGAAAGGTATTAAAAGACCTACCTTGTATTTTATGGGAAGAAGAATACCCGGATCATGCTTTGTATTCCGTATCTAGATTAAAACCTGACCTCATCATTGTGGACTTTTCAATGCCTGACAAAACGGGAATCGATTTTTTGCGTGATTTGTATGCCAATGCTGAAATGGAAGAAATTCGATCCTTACTGGTTTCAAGTTCCCATACGGATCCAAACACTGGATATAAATTAGAAACAGAAGTGATTGAACTTGGAGGAGATGCTTTTTTAACCAAAACATCTCCTGACGAAAAGATGGTCGAGATTGTCAGACGACTCCTCGACCTCTGACCGTTTAAATTAACATTTGTTCTTTGGCACGACCAATGAGTTCGGCAACAGTTTTGGCATTGAACCTATCTTTTAGGCGACCTACATGGTATTCTACCGTACGTTTGGAAAGTCCAATTTCCGTTCCAATCTCTTGGTAGGTTTTCCCATGGCCAAGGAGGGTGAGGATTTGTTTTTCCTTTTTGTTGGCCACTTTCCCATCTTGGGGTTTGCGATTAAAACTGAGTTTTAGGTTTTTCGAATATACCGTTTTGCCAGCTGCAATTTCATTTAGGTTTTTGGTAAGGCTACTCAAATCATCACTTTTCAAAAGATAACCGTCCACACCGGCTTCAATGGCGGAATGTACAATGGGTTGTTCGTCAAGCATGGTAAGAGTCACCACTTTCAATTGTGGATGGTCTTTTTTCCAATCCTTCACCATATTGAGGACGTTTTCCCCTGGGATACGAAGGTCGAGGAGGACAAAATCAGGTTTTGTTTCGAGGAGGAGGTTTGAGATTTGAGAGGAATGTTCTGCTTCCCCAACCACTTCAAAATCATTCGAAGCATTCACCACATGTTTCACGCCGACACGAGTCACAGCATGGTCTTCTACGAGTAATACCTTCTTTTTCGGTGTCATAAATTTCCCTTTTTTTCGAATCTAGGAAGTATTTTTTCTCCTAGCGTTTCCCCCTAGTAGACGAGGAGAACTGCAAATATTAGTACTATTCCGTTTCATTTGTCCAGAAAAAATCATGGGTCATTCTACTTAATTTTCTCTTGCAAAATCAGAAAGTTTCCCCCATGTTCAGAAAGATCCTAGGAGAATGAATGAATACTAAAGTAGAGAGTCTCAAAAAAATATATCTCTTCCAAAAGTTAAACCAAGATGAACTATTACATATAGCTGAAAAGATACGGGAAGTCCACCTACCTCCTAGAAATGTTTTGTACGACATAGGTGAAGATGCTGAATCTATGTACATTGTGAAGTATGGAACCTTACAAATTTCCACGTCCACAAGCCACGGTGACGACGTGAACCTGATCACCCTCGGAGAAGGGGATCATTTTGGGGAATTGCCTTTTTTTGATGATGAAAAACGTTCTGCGAAAGTGGAAGCGAAGGAAAATTCTGAATTATACGAACTACGTTATGCGGATTTGCATGATATGTTCTCCAAAAACAAAGAAATGGAGCTTAAATTTTACAAAGAAGTGACCCATTATTACATCCGCCGTTTGCGAAAGTTAACACATGACTTAGCATATGCTAGGGAACTGCGAAAACGTTTTGCATAAACCTCGTTTAAGAGACAAAATTTTACTAAATTAGTAATTTTTATCGCGCGCATTCGAAAAAACCTTTTCCATTCCTCAGTTTCTTCCTATTACAGCTAAGGAATGGGTTTCGGAATCCGATACTATTACCGTAGGCAGGGAGAAGGAATGCATGGTGGACCCCGAAATCCTAACCGAGAAGATCGTAACACAAAATAAGACTTTCTTGGTGGATTTGAAGAAAAACCAGGCTGGATTTTACCTGAAAGTATCGGAATGGTCGAATAGCAAAAAATCCTCGATCTTTCTTCCGGCGGAAGGAATCGATCGAATGATCGAAATCTTGCATCAATTTAAAAGCCGGATAGCCGATAATGAGAATACGAAAGATCCGGAGTTAGGAGCCTTTTAGGAGTGAGTTTCATGGGGAAATTAGGAATGACCAAACTGTTGTTAGGCCTCTTCCTTTCAATAGGAATGTTGTACGCACAGGCAGATACTGGCGGACAAAATACAGCTAACACTGCAAATGATGAGGATAGCCCTCTTAGAAAAATCGTTTTAGATGATTTTGAAGAGGCTGAAGATTGGAGAGTGAAAGCAACTACTCCACTTGGTGAGACAAGAACTTTAAAACTTGTCCAACGAGGTCTCATCAAAGATGTATTCGATGAAAAAACCGTACCAGAAGATGGCGGAGACAAAATCGAAAAGAACCATATTTTAGGAGTCAAAACACATTTTGCTGCTAAAGGTTTGGATCGTGTGGAACTTTACCCTCCGCATGAATACATCATCAAAGGAAAAGTAAGACAAATTTCTGTATGGGTTCTTGGAAGAAAATACAGACATACCTTATTTGCAAAATTCAGAGATTATAAAGACGTAACACATAATATCCGTTTGGGTCGTTTGGATTTTTTTGGATGGAGAAAGTTAACCGCAACGGTTCCTGGTTTCATCCCACAAAGTTCAAGATTTGCACTTTTGGATAAAAACCTTCACTTTGTATCCCTTTTCGTGACATCTGATGTTCATGAAGTTGCAGGGGACTTCTACTTTTACGTAGATGACTTACAAGTGAGAACAGATAGATCCGAAGCGAAATACCCTGGTTCTGAAATTAAGGACAATTGGTAAGCGGGAGAAAGGAACAATGGAAAATAAAAAAACAAAAATCCTAACTTTATTAGCGCTAAGCTCGGTTACACTTATCGGTTTCGCACAAGCACAATACAAAGTATCCAACGGGGTGGCAACACCAATTGGGAACGATATTGGAGCACTAGAGTTAAAAGCCATTACAATCGAATCTTGGGACAATCCTGTTGCTTCTGCTCCATATGGTTGGGAAGTGTTCACCGATAAAGACGGTGTGAACAAAGATGGATCGGGGGACATGAAATATGATGAAAACAATAAGTATTCACCTGTTCTCAATGATTCAGTGAAATCTCCGCTTGTATTGAGAGAAGTGAAACTTGTTCCAGGGAAACCAGGCGACGTGAAAAACGTAGATGCTGGGAATGCAAAAGTTTTGGCTGTCAAATTCCAATTCACATTTCCTGGGAACAACGTAGTGACTGTTCGCCCACCACGTGCACCTGAGTATGAAATTACAAGAGCTCGCCCTTACATAGATGCTGACAATAAGAAGAAATTGGAAAAGGTCTATGGGATTGAAGCTCCAGGGAATGTGAAAGCCATTTCTGTATGGGTTCTTGGCCGTGGAAATGAATACGACCTTGAAGGTTGGATTGAAGACCACAATGGTAATAGTCATATCTTCCCTTTTGGATCCCTTGACTTTGTTGGTTGGAGACCCCTCCACATCATCATCCCTCCAGGAATCCCTCAGGAAGCGAATGCTTTCCCTGCAACAAGAAACTTGATTTTCAAACAGTTTAAAATTCGTTCGAGACACAATACAGGGCCAGAAACCGTGTATCTTTTCTTTGATGAACTTCGTGTCCTTGCGGATACATTTGAAGTTCACTTTGATGGAGCAAACCTTGACTTTGATGAAGAAGATTGCAAAAACAAAGTGAAGCTTGAGCAAATGCTCCAAAAATCCGGAGCCATCTCCACGGGTGCCAAAGTGCGCGATTGTGGTGGAAGTAACGGATCTTCTCAAAACAAATAGATCCCTTTTCACTCCAAGGGAATCTACTTGGACCAGGAAAACCCAGCCAATCGGTTGGGTTTTTTGGCTTTACAGAATCGAACGGACCTGGAAAATGAACCCTAGGACTGTTCTTTTCGCGGATTCATCGCTAAATTTACCGTAACAACTTTATAGGAACTATGAACACCCTTTATTGGAAATACGAAGAGGGAGATTCTTTTCATGCCTGAGACTATTACCGAAGACAAATCAAACAAAATTGCCGACAACGACAAACTAACACCTCTATTTAATGAGGAAATTTATGTTCGTGCTGATGCAGGAACGGTGCCCGTTTCTAAATTCAAAATCTTTGACGATGTCATTGATGCATACAAGGCAGAAAATCGTTTAGCTGAAGCTAAACAAAAAATCGAAGACCATTTCAAAGAACACCCTGAATCAATCTCCGCCAAATACATGTTAATGATCATCTCTTTTATGGAAGATTCCATGGGTGATGCAAATTTGGTGAAGAACATTTTAGATTCTTTTAAAGCACATGCAAAATGGACCATCATCGAATACATCACTGATTCTATTTTGCGTTTTGGTGATCATAGACTTGCGCTCAGAGTCAAAGCCGAAGCGTTAGATAAGCTCAAGAAAAACAAAGAACTTAAAGTAGTACTTGAAAAATTAGCTAAACAAGACCGCAAAAACCCAGAGATTGCAAAGAAGTATGGATTCTCCATTATGGAAGAAGACAAACCCAAAGCGATGTCTTATCTCAAACTTGCTGTTGAGATGTATGCTAAAAACAAAGAATACGTTCCGATGGAAGAGATTTGGCCAACCATCGTACAAAACAATTATGAAGATGTATCTTTCTTTGATAAAATTGAAAGAATCCTCCTTGGTCAAAGGGAAAAAACTCGGTTAGTGGGTCTTCTTTATCCAATTGTTGAACCATTCAAAGCAATGGAAGATTGGGACCATGTCATCTATTTTCTAAAAAAGATTTTAGAACACGAACCTGCATCTCAAAAAGCAAGAAACGAACTCATTCGTTCTTATAAACAAAAATACGTTGCCCATTCCCTTCTTGAAGATTTCCTCAAGATGAGTGAACTCGGTAACAATCGTAAGCCGGTCAAACTTTGTATCACAAACTTTGAAAGAAACATTGTGTTTGATACTGGTAACTATGTGATGCATAGAAATTGGGGTGTTGGTAAAATTACCTCAATCTCTCAAACGGGAGATTCTATCTTTGTAGACTTTGAAGAAAAGAAAGACCACAAACTTTCGATCCAAATGGCAATTACTTCCTTAAAACCGCTTAAAAAAGATCATATTTGGGTGCAACACTTCGAAGATAGAAAAGCAATCACTACCATGTTCCAAGAGAACTTGGCAGAGTTTTTAAAACAACTCCTCAAGTCTTACGATAACAAAATGTTAATCTCTGATATGAAGAATGAACTCATAGGTACATTCTTAAAAGCAGATGAGTGGTCTAAGTGGTGGGCAAAGGTAAAATCGGTTCTGAAAAAAGAAGCGAACATTGGAATGAATCCGAAGAAAAAGGATGAAGTGGTTTACCACGAAAAACCAATCACTCACTCAGAAACCCTCACTCAAAAATTCCAAGCAACCAATGATGCGAATAAAAAATTGGAAATCGCAATGGAAGCAGTGCGAGATTCTGATGAAGCAGCAGAGGCGGGTGAATTTTTTATCTCACATTATGTGGAAGAAGAATCAGCTCGTGATATCATTCGTAAAATTTCTGCTTACTTATACTTGGATGAAGCAGGGAAAGCTTGGCCGACCGAAGAATTTTCACATAAAATTCGTGAACCGGAACTCAAAACTCTGATCCAAACCTTAACCAAAGAAGATGCCCTAAAAATTTCTAAGGCATTGGAAAACACGGATATCAAAAAAGGGTTTAAAGATCTCATTCGTTTGCACCATCCGGAAGCCATTAATATCCTCATCGGACTTCTTTTCGAAGTGCCAGTGAAGGTAAACCGTTCTGTATTCCAAAACTTGGTAGCGGACGAAAAGTATGCGGAACTCAATTTGTTTGTAGAAACCGTTTGTAATAAATCCAAAGAAAACCCTGAAGTTTTCCTTTGGGTCGCAAAATCAATTCTTTCTCATACTTGGAAATTTGATTGGTTAAAAGTGAGTGAAGAAGACCTGGTTCTCCGAGTGTTCCGTATCTTGAAACCACTTGCGAAAATTGAAGACAAAGGAACCAAACTCAAAAACCAAGCGATGGACATTTTATTCGGAAAAGACAATAGCCTTCTCCGTGATATTTTAACCAACGCTGATGATGAGTATGTTCGTAAATTATTCGCACTTTTTAAAGAAGTTCCGTATGTGACTGATTTAGAAAAAGACCAATTGTATGCACTCATCAACGAACTTAAACCAAACATCGTTTGGGATGAGTATGACTCAGAAGAAGATGCAGATGATGATCCATTAGCCAATTTACCTCACGATGTGGTGCTTGTCACAAGACGAGCTTTCAACGCGAAAAAACTCGAGTTTGAACACCTTGTGAATGTGGAAATGGCTGAAAACTCTCGTGATATCGGAGAGGCCCAAGAAAAAGGGGACTTACGAGAAAACGCAGAATACAAAGCAGCGATGGAAAAACAAGCACAGTTGCAAGCGGCCATCAAACGATTGGAAGCAGAACTCAAAAGTGCTCGTATCTTAGATTTAAGTGATGTAAAAACAGAAAAAGTAGGGATCGGAACCACAGTTCGTTTGAAAAATAAACAATCTGGTGAAGTGGTCACTTACTCGATCTTAGGTGCTTGGGACGCTGATACAGAAAAAAATATCATCTCTTACCAATCACCACTTGCGAAATCTTTACTTGGTAAACACACAGGAAACGAAGCGACTCTCGTCTTCGGATCTACTGAAACTGTTTATGAAGTGTTGGATATCGCTCGTTACTCGATGACGGGACAGGAAGCTTGAAGAAGGTCTTCCTTCCATCCATTCGTAGAAATTAAATCCACAAACGGATCGGAAATATTTCCGGCGAAATCAGAGGCCTTAACTTCCAAAAGAAGATAAGGCCTTTCTTTTTGTAGGCTTTTCGGCAATTGAACTCTGATTGCACTTCGGTCTGGATCATATTCGTATGGAAATGTTTGTCCATCAACTAACAGTTCTACATTGGTCTTAAATCCACTCCCCACATCTGATAGAACATAGTATTTTTCTTCCAAACAATGGTTCCTAACTTCAGGAAGTTCGATAAACCGAGCAATGGATGTCATTGGAAATACAGTGGGTGGGGTTTCATCTGAGAGAACCATTAGGTAACCAACTTTCGTGAGTTTGAAACTAAATCCGTTAGGTTTCCGTTTTGGTTGGATTCCTTGGAATTTTCCAATGGAAGAATCAAAAAAATAAAGTGAGTCTTTTAGGGAAGCAGTCGTACCCAAATTCAAATCTCCGAGTCCTTCTCCTTTCCAACTCATTCGCTTTGTATCTAATAGGTAAATTTTACCTTTTAAAGGAAGTCCTTTGGGAATTTTAAAGGGTATTTCTTTTTCTGAAACTTCAGATATGAGTAAACTGCCATCACCTGATACTTCCGCTTTGGTTAGATCAATGGAGACTGCACCGTCGTTTGATTTGTATTTGTTTCCCGTTTTTTTAGAATTTTGTTTTGTACTAAGGTCTTTTTTCGATGTTTCATGAATGATTTCAAACTGAACGGAAGACTGGTTTCCCGTTGCGTCCCTTAAGGATGCTTGGATTTGTATTGTTTCTTTTTTGGGAAATGGATTTAGGTCAATCGAATATCCTTCTTCCTTAAATTGTTTTGGTTGTTCATACATATGATAAAAATAAACAGGTGGAGAAAGAGAAGAGCGATTGATATCGTAAAATTGATGTTTTTGTGATTTGTCTTCAAACGATAAATAATCAAAATTTCTTGTGAAGATCGATTTTCCATTTAAAAACAAATCCATTCCATAAACATTGTTTTTGTTTCGAGAACGTATTTTATCATACCCACTCAATCGAATTCGTATTTTACCAGTGAGTTGGATCGAAGTGAACTTTTCACCACTTTCACTATAAAGTTCAAATTTACCCTTAGCGATTTCTTTTGCAGAAAACATCAATGGTTTGTCTAAATCGTCTCCTTCTAAAAACATATTGAGTATGGTTGGAGGAGTGACATCCTTTTGGTGGATTTCAGAGAAATAAAGTGGATTGATGATTCCTTTTTCCGAACGAAACTCTAAATGTAAATGAGGTGGACCTGATCCAGTTTCGCCTGTTTTTCCAATGGCATTCCCTTTTTTTGTGACAAACATTCCAGCTGGCAGTTTCAATTGAAAACCTGTTGGATCACCCATTAGTAGAAGAGCCCTTCTTAATAGTTCCAATTCAACAAGTGTTCCACCAAAGGAATGTAAGTGGGCATATTTGGATTTGATTTTATATTTTGGGTTGTATAAGTTTAAAGATAAACCATAACCTGTTTTGGAATAACTGATTTCCTCCACATAACCATCAAAAGTGGCAAGGATATTGTGACCATTTAACCCGTAAGATTTAAAATCTGAACCTAAATGTAAATTGTGATTTCTGATTTCAGCAAATGTTCCCGAAACAGGTGAATAATAAGGCAATGGAAATCCAACTTCAGAGTGTGGGATTTCAGGAATTTTGGAATCCGCATTACGGATTGTTGGAAAAAGGAGAAGGGATAGGAAGGGAATACAAATCTTTGCCAACCGCATGGGAAAAGTAGAAACTTCCCTCCCACTTTGTCATGTCTTTCCTTGGGCAAAAGGAAATTCTCTTTCATTTCGATTCCCTTGACAATCTAGACTTGGGACCTAAGATGACAGGGAACAAATTCATATGAAATCAGGAATTGTTTTATTATTCACGCTAGTTGTCTCGGGCTGTGCTTTTTTCTCGAAAGAACCTGGTCGACCTCCGAAAATTGATGGAGTACCCATCCCTGATACCAAACGACTGCTTTACATCCAAAATGTGCGTAACAATACCTATTCGCCTGGGATGCACACACGTCTCACCCAAATGATCATGGAAGAAATCGATCGAAGGGGACGGTTCATCACGACACGTGAAAAAACTCTCGCGAAATACCGATTGTATGCTGAAATTGTCCACTACCAACAAGTTGGTGATTTGATGGATCTAGCAGACCAACATATCACCTCTGAATTGTTTGTTGTCACTCGTGTGGAAATCATCGAAGCGGAAACGGGAGTCAAAATTCCCATGGAACGAAGTGAAATACCAGGAAGAGTACATTACTCGACACAAATTGGGTTTCGAGAATCAGAACTGGAAGCACAAAATCGCCTTTTACGTGTTATGGCGCTCCGGATTGCAGAAGAAGCAGAAAGAGCTTGGTATTATTCCATTTCTGGTGTATTAAATTAAGTTAATATTTTAGGAGATTTAACCCTTGCAAAACGATCCTATTTCCCAAGAAGACACAAAAAAAGAGATGCTCGCATTTGAAGAGTATCTCAAAGAAAAAGGTTTAAAAATTACAAACCAACGTTTGTTAGTTGCGCAAAAGATTTTTTCTTCTCATAACCATTTTACGGCAGAAGGCCTACTTGACGAACTCAAAGACAACAAGGACCGCATTTCCAAAGCAACGATTTATCGAATTTTGGCAATTATGGTTGAGGCAGGACTTCTTGAAGAACATGATTTTGGAAAGGATTACAAATATTACGAACATATAATTGGTCATGAACACCATGATCATATTATTTGTATGCAATGTGGTCGGATCGTCGAATTCATTGACGAAAGAATCGAAGAATTACAAAACAAAGCAGCATCAGAAAATGGATTTACGATCACAGGGCATAGTTTGAATATTTTTGGTAATTGTTTAAATTTTGCAACTTGCGAACATAAAAACAAAAAATAGTGTCTCCTATTTTTAAAGAAGGTATCTACGATACAGGTTCTTACGCAAGGACAGGAACTTTAGATCTGGGTGGCATCCAAATCCAAACTCCGATTTTTATGCCAGTGGGAACTCGAGGTAGTATCAAGTCTCTCACTTCAGAAGACATAGATGAGCTGGGTTACAAACTAATTCTTGCCAATACCTATCATCTGTATTTAAAACCGGGCAAAGAAGTTTTTGATCATTTCCAAGGATTAAAAAACTTCATGTCATATAAAAAGGCACTCCTTACTGATTCTGGTGGGTTCCAAGTGTTTAGTTTAGCGAGCCTATTTAAATTTGAAGATGATGGTGTCCGTTTCCAATCTCATATTGATGGGAGTTATCATAAGTTCACTCCTGCCTCTGTGATTGATATGCAAAGGTCTATCGGCTCAGACATTATGATGGTTCTTGATGATTGTGCTCCTTACGGAAGTGATACTAAACGATTGGAACTCGCTTTAGATAGAACTCATCGTTGGGCAAAAGAATCTTATGAATATTGGATGGAGAATCCGAATGGACAAAATGTATTTCCGATTGTACAAGGCGGGGTCAATGAAACCCTTCGTTTGCGGAGTTTAGAAACCTTACAAAAGATTGATTTTCCAGGAATAGCCATCGGGGGACTCAGTGTAGGAGAACCAAGACCAGAATACATTCGCATTTTGGAATGTATGGCTCCGCATTTGGACAATAGTAGGCCAAGGTATTTGATGGGAGTAGGGACTGTTGTCGACATTCTGGAGGGAGTTAAAAACGGAATCGATATGTTTGATTGTGTTTTGCCCACAAGGAATGCACGAAATGGCCAAGTTTTTACTTCGAATGGCAAAATCAATCTTCGGAATGAAAGTCATAGGCTCAGTGAGTCACCCATCGATCCAGATTGTGAATGTAAGGTATGTAAAACATATAGTCTTGGTTACATTCGCCACTTACATAAAGTAAAGGAATTAACGGCATTTTCCTTATCCACCTACCATAACTTATTTTTTATGCAAAGCTTCATGGAAAAGATGCGAAAGTCCATAGAAATAGGCAATTTTCAGGGTTTTTATGACCATTGGAAAAATTTGTTTGGTAGCTAAAATTATTAGGTTGACGTACCCATTTTTTTTGAATGTGATTGTACCGTCATTTCTACATTGATTGTAGCTTCATTGAGGAGTCTCTAGACACACATGGAAATCACCAGAAGGGAAAAAGATAAAATCGTAGTACTCGATATTAACGGGGAAATCGACCTTTATAACGCGCCTGAGATCAAGGATGTAATCGCCAAATTGATCGAAGAACAAAAGTATTGCATCGTCATCAATCTCGAGAAGGTATCTTACATCGACTCTTCCGGAATTGGAGCTTTAATTTCAAGTTTGTCCAACCTGAAAAAATACCAAGGTGGATTAAAAATCATCAACGTAGCAGGGTCTGTTCGTAAGGTATTTGAACTCACTAAGTTGACTTCATTTTTTGAAATTTTCGATAGCGAAGACGAAGCAGTCACTGCTTTCAAATAGAAGAGGAAGCGTATTTTGCGCTTCTCTCTTTTTAATACCCCCCTACCAAACATTAAGGAGTTTGTTATGTTAAAAAAGAAAAAGACATCCGTCTTTCTCTCCGCTTTGGTATTGTTCGGAGCAGGATTTGTTAACTGCTCACAAGAACTACCACTGAAAGAATTAGCTTTGGCAAAGTCACAAGTGGAACGTGCTGAAAGACTTTCAGCCGAAGAGTTTGCCCCTGAAGAATTCAGTGAAGCTAAGAAAAACCTAGTTGCTGCCAATGAATTTGCTGCCGAAGAAAAAGCATCAGAATCAAAGAAGAGTGCTGATTATTCAATCTCTAAGGCATATGATGCGTTAGAAAAAACTTTGCCTAAGTTAGCGGCTAAGTCCCGTGAAGAAGCAGTTGCTGCAATTGACGCTGCAGACGAAGCATACGCATCTGAATACACTCCTGAAGAATATAAAAGAGCTGTGAGTGCAAGAGATGCTGGGGAAACAAAATTAGCCCAAGCCGATGCAAGTCTTGCCTCTTACCTACGTGAAGACAAAGACGAATCTGCAAAAGAATTAAAAAGAACTGTTGCTTTACAAGAATATGAAGATGCACATAACCAATTCCAAGAAGCATCTAAGATCAGTGTAGAAGCAAAAAAAGTAGCACTTGAAAAATCGGGTGGTGCATTGGTGAAATCTGCTGATGAAGTGGATGTGTTACTCGATAAAGCAGCATCGTATTCAAAAGCAGGAAACCCTGCCATTGATGAAGAAAAAGCAAGGGTTGCATCCGCAAGAGAAGACATCCAAGCTGGCAAATTAAAATCTGCTGACGAAAAAATCAAAACGGCAAGATTGGCTTCTGCATCTTTATTACAAGATTCCATTAAAGACCATGCAAAAAATCGCAACGCACAAGCAAGAGAAGTTGTAGAAGATGCAAATGTTCGTTTTGGTGAATTAAATGCGGAAACATATTTGAAATCAAATGCAAAAGAATCGTATGCAAGTACCCAAGAAAACTTAGGTGCTTCTAATGAATCTTTACAAGCATCAGGTAACCTTTTAGAACAAGATAAGTTTGAAGATTCGATTACACAATCCGAAGAAGCGATACGTTTGGCTGAAATTTCAATTGATCAAATTGAAACCTTAAAAGGTAAAAATAACGTTGCTAAAAAAGATCGTAAAACAGTGGAAACTGATAATACGACAACTGAAACAAAGGAACCAAAAGCTACTTCTGCGCAAGTGGAAGAATTGTCTGGCGGATGGAAACGATATACAGTTGAAAAATCAAATCCAGCAGATTGCCTTTGGAGAATTGCAGATCGTGAAGACATCTACAGCGATGCAAAACTTTGGCCAAGAATTTTCGAAGCGAATCGTAAAAACATTCGTAACAAAAATTTAATTTATCCAAAACAAAAATTGAATATCCCTCCAAAAACGGGAAAAATCGGAAAAGCTCCTAAGGAGTAAACAAGACTTAGGTGAAATGAAAAAAAGCTGTCGTAAAGACAGCTTTTTTTTTGTCTAAATTATAGGACATTTATGAACCGAGGATACACTTCTCCAGTCACAGAAATCTCAGAAAAAGACTTTGAAACACTTGTACAAATTGCATTGGATGAAGATATACCTGCAGGTGATATCACAACAGACACTTTGTTCAAAGATGATGAGACATGTTCTGCTGTATTGCTTGCAAAAGAAGAAGGCATTTTATGTGGAATTGCAGTGATCCCATGTCTCATTCATAAAACTAAAGCGAATGTCACTTGGACTCACATATTATCTGATGGAGACAGTTTATCCAAAGGCACTGTGATTGGTGAACTCAAAGGTACTCTTGCTGGGATTCTCAAAATGGAACGAATTTTGCTGAATTTCATCCAATACTTATCGGGGATTGCAACCAATGCAAACCGAGTGGCAAAACAGTTTCCTAATTTACTCATCCTTGATACAAGAAAAACCCTTCCTGGATATCGGAAACTTGCTAAGTATGCGGTGTATACAGGAGGTGGTGCGAACCACCGTTTGAATTTGTCTGAGATGGCGATGTTAAAAGACAATCATATCGCTAAAGCAGGATCAATTCAAATTGCTGTTCAAATGGTACGAGAAAAGAATCCGGGTAAAAAAATTGAATTAGAAATTGATGGAATTTTCCAATTGGATGATGCAATTAAAGCAAAGCCAGATATCATTTTACTCGATAACTTTTCAGATGAAGATACAGAAAAAGCAATTTGTTTGTTAAAAGAAAAAGCTCCTGAGATAAGGATTGAATGTTCTGGTGGGATCACACCGGAAAAGTTAAACTTTTTGTCTAAGTTTGATGGGATTGGAGTGAGTATGGGATATTTAACACATACAGTCAAATTTTTAGATATTAGTTTGGATATAAAATAATGGGCCTATATCAGGATATCAAAGACAAACAGGAGTTATTTGAAGCTGTCCAAAAAAGGCTTGGTCCTGAAAAAGCACAATTAATTGAAAAGGCCTATCATATCGCTGACAAAATGCATGAAGGACAAAAAAGGTTATCCGGTGAGCCTTATATTATCCATCCAATGAATGTCGCATCGGTCTTAGATGATTTAGGACTCGATGAACGGGCGATTGCAGCTGGACTCTTACATGATGTTGTCGAAGATACGAGTTATTCAAAAGAAGATATGGCTCGTGAGTTTGGTGAAGACATCGCGGCACTTGTAGAAGGTGTAACAAAAATTTCCGAAATTAAATCACAATCAAAGGAAACCGAAGCAGCCGAAAACATTCGAAAGATGTTACTTGCGACTATTAAAGATGTGAGAGTGATGCTCATCAAACTTGCAGATAAAACTCATAATGTTCGCACATTAAAATTCCAACCAGAAGAAAAACAAAAACGAATCGCAAAAGAAGTTTTATCTCTTTATGCTCCAATAGCAGGTAGGCTTGGTGTCTATAAAGTTAAATTTGAATTAGAGGATTTAGCCTTTCAGTCATTACACCCAGAAGAATACCAAGAAATCAAAAAAAGGGTATCGGCTAA
Organism: Leptospira bouyouniensis; assembly: GCF_004769525.1. Taxonomy (NCBI): domain Bacteria; kingdom Pseudomonadati; phylum Spirochaetota; class Leptospiria; order Leptospirales; family Leptospiraceae; genus Leptospira; species Leptospira bouyouniensis. The sequence goes on from NZ_RQFT01000010.1 coordinate 234,308, forward strand.
AAAATCCGAGAGAGACGAATATATTGAAAAAATAAAAATTATCCTTAAACAAAGGTTAGCTGAGATTAATATTGACGCAAGGATCGATGGACGGGCAAAACATTTTTATTCAATCTATCGTAAGATGGTGACAAAAGAAAAATCATTCTCGGAGATTTTTGACTTACGCGCTGTTCGGATCATTGCGAATGAAATCAAAGATTGTTATGGTGTACTTGGGATTGTACATACGTTATGGACTCCAATCCCTGGACGATTTAAGGACTACATTGCCACTCCAAAAACCAATTTGTACCAGTCTTTGCACACAACTGTTTTTGGTCCTGATGGTAGACCTATGGAAGTTCAAATCCGAACCAAAGAGATGAATGCCATTGCAGAGAATGGCGTTGCCGCACATTGGGCCTACAAAGAATCTACAAATCTTTCTAAATCATCTATAATCCTACAAAATGGTGTGGAAAATGCTTTCCGCATGAAATGGCTTGAAATACTCAAATCTTGGCAAGATCCAAGTCTCGACTCAAAAGAGTTTATGGAGGAATTACAATACGACCTTCATGAGGATGAGGTATTTGTTTTCACTCCCAAAGGTGAAATCATTGAAATGCCAAAAGGGGCAACAGTTTTAGATTATGCATTTCGAATCCATACTGATGTTGGGTTACATGCAAGAGGCGGAAAAGTCAATGGTAGGATGGTTACGTTACGTACTGAATTAAAATCGGGTGACCAAGTAGAAATCATAACGGAAAAAAATTCCAAACCTTCGCCTATTTGGCTAAGGATCGTAAAAACCTCTGGCGCCAGACAGAAGTTACGTGCCTATTTCCGAAAACTTCAAGAAGATTCTCAGAAAGAAACGATTGGGTCAGTCTTAGAAGCATCGAATCCGAACTTTGACGAAAATACGATCAAAGAGATAAAAAAAGTAAAAATTAAAAAACCAACCAAACCAAATACAAACCAAGAAGAAACGAAAGAATTTGGGATATCAGTTGCAGGTTGGAATGATGTTCCCGTGAGAGTAGCATCATGTTGTACTCCGATTCCAGGTGATGAAATCATTGGTTTTATCACACGAGGTAGGGGAGTGAGTGTTCATAAAAAGGACTGCTCAACTGCTACAAAACAATTGGAGTGGATGAAAACAATTCCGGTTCGTTGGGAAGGACCTGGTGAACCAATCCCCATTCAAATTGAAGTCCGTGCAAAGGATGTACAAGGTATTTATTTGTCGATGGTTGAGTCTATTTCTAGTACCGAGACTAATATTTTGGAAGCTGGGGCTTCTTCTCATCCGAATGGAACACTTACCGCCAAGTTTATGTTAGAAGTAGATCATTTGGACCAATTAAAAGAGATATTAGAAAACTTGAGGATGATCCAAGGTGTTGTTTTTGCAGAGCGGGTCAAAAAATAAACCACTGTAATTGGTTAGGATTTAATTGGAAATATATTCCTTCTTCTTTTTTTTCCTGTGAAAAAACATTTCCACTTACAATATCAGTTAGTTCTTCTTTGTAATACAGTCCTTCTTGGTATGGAATCCATCCTGAGACAGAAACCTGATTAAAATTCCAAATGAATAGTTCCATTTGGTATTCCGAATACAACAATCTTGCAAAAATGGGGAGTTGGTTGTATTCAAAATATTGAATATCATTGTGTTCTAAACTTTTTGACCTTTTTTGAATGATTGACAATGCATTCGTATAAAAGGATTCGATAGTTGGTACAGGTTCTTCTTCATCAGCAACAATCATTTGTACGGGAATTTTTTTTGATAGTCCAAGTTCTTGTCCATCATAGAGAAGGATCGTGCTAGGACTTGCAGATAATAAACCAAAGTATGTTTTGGATTGCAGACCGAATGTATCATATGCTCTGTTTTCATCATGATTTTCTAAAAACTGAATAAGTGAAGTAGACGAACGTTTTTGGATTGATTGATAAACATACTCTAGGTTTTGGTGAAACAACAAATCATAGAAAGATTTGTCATATGTTGCATCAAAGCCAAGTGTTTGTAGAGTTTCCTCCAAACCCCAATATACTTCTGCATAGAATTTAAATTCAGGGTATTCCTCTTTTATCGTGTGAATTATATTTTTCCAATGATAAACTGATTTTTTACCAAATGTTTTTTCAAAAACATTGGGTAACGGTAACATCGCCATATCACAGCGAACACCGTCACATTGTTTGGCGATCTTTTTTAATAATTGAATATGGTATCTTTCAACTTCAGAATTAGAAAAATCCCATTGAATGGTATCGGTCCATCCGTCAAAATATGGATCTTTTCCATGATAATATCGAATTCCATTGGGATGTATAAATGTATTTTTTGAATCGTTTGGTTCTTCCGTTTTTAAAAATAAATTTGGATTTTCTAAAACGATTGGGGAATCGATTGCCATATGATTCGGAACAAAATCTAAAATTAGTTTTTTGTTTTGTGAATGAAACCATTTTTGAATATCTGTCAGGTCGGGAGACTCACATAGTAAGGGATCTGGTACATATTCATAAATCGAATACGGTGATCCATAGACATCATCTTGCTTTAACTTTGATCGTATCTTGCGGTAACCAACTTGCAATTCCGGCATGGTTTGGGCGATTTTTTGAGAGCTTGGGCTATTTTTCCAAACACCCATTAGCCAGATTTCATCAGCCCAGGAGAATAGAGTCTTTTTTTGAATTTCATTTGTAAGATCCTGAATTTGTTTCCCGTTTTTTACACAAAAAAGCCTTGAGCCTATCTCGTACAAATGGATTTGATGGAAGGGATGTTTCATAAATTAGTTCAATACCATATGGTTCGTTCCCAAGTAATCAAGTTTGTTTTGTTTGGTTTCATTTCTATGTTACCATTTCTATTTTTCCAAAACTGCTCGGAAGAGGACACGAAAGAGTCACTCAGTCGGGTGATTGAGCAACCTTGGGATGGAGATCTGAATTCCATTCCAAAAGCCTTACAGGTAAAAAATCCAGTGGCTGATCCAAAGGCAAAAAAAGGTGGAAGGATTCGAATTTATTCCCATCAATTTCCTAAGTCACTTAACTATTATTTGGACCAATTTACAACAACAGCTCGTATCTTTACAAGTTTATATGAGCCACTCACTGCTTATCATCCACTCACTTTAGAAACGATTCCTCACTTAGCAAAGGAATGGAAAATTTCTCCAGATAAAAAGAAATTTACGTTTTATTTAGATGGCAATGCTCGTTGGTCGGATGGAAAACCTGTCACTGCGGATGATGTCATCTTCACTTACGATACAATTATGAACCCTAAAAATGGAACTGCGGTATTTAGGATTTCACTTTCACGTTTCCTAAAACCTATTAAAATTGATGATCTAACAGTTGTATTCGAAGCAAAAGAAGTACATTGGAATAATTTTAACGATATCGCCTCCTCTATTTTTATCTTACCAAAACATCATTTTGAAGGAAAAGATTTTAACAAAGAAAATATGGAATTCCCTGTAGTTTCTGGCCCATACAAAATTACAGAAGTAAAAAAGAATCGATACATCAAATTAGAAAGAAGAGGAGATTGGTGGCAAAGGGCTTATCCTTTCAACGAAGGTAGAAACAATTTTGATCAGATTGTTTATAAAGTTTATAATGAAGAAGCAGTCGCTTTACAGGCTTTCAAAAAAGGAGATATAGACATTTATCCTGTATATTCTGCTTTTGTATGGGTAGAAGAAGCAAAAGGTGAAGCATTTGATAAAAACTGGATCGCCAAACAAAGAATTTTTAATTTAAAACCAATTGGTTTCCAGGGCTGGGCAATGAATTCCAGACGGCCAATTTTTTCTGATAAACGAGTGCGAGAAGCAATGAACTTACTTGTAGATCGGAAACTTATGATCGACAAACTGGCGTATGGTGAGTATGATCCAACCAATAGTTATTATCCAGATTTTTATTTAGGTGGAGAAAAAAATCCAAATGTTCCAACTGAATTTGATCTCGAAAAGGCAAGGAAATTGTTATCGGATGCCGGTTGGAAACCAAATGCAGAAGGAATCTTAGAAAAAGATGGAAAACCATTTCAATTTTCGATTTTAGATCGTGATAAAAAAACAGAAAAATATTTTACAGTTTTTTTGGAAAAGGCAAAAGAAGTGGGGATTCGCGCATCAATTGATACACTTGATTTAGCCGCATGGAGTGAGCGAGTTGATAAATTCGATTTTGATATGACTTGGGCGGCATGGGGTTCTGGAATATTTAAAGATCCGGAATCTCAATGGTTATCAAAGTATGCTGATGAACAAGGCCAACCCAATTTACCTGGTCTTAAACTTCCTGCAGTAGACAAACTCATCGAAAAACAAAAAACTGAATTTTCAGTTTCCAAACGGAATGAAATCCTTAAGGAAATAGATCGAATTGTCTATAAAGAATACCCATATGTGTTACTTTGGCACTTGCCAAGTACAAGACTTTTGTATTGGCAAAAATACGGAATGCCATCTTTACCTTTAGGAAAGTATGGAGATGAAAGTTTTTCTTCGGATTATTGGTGGTATGATGAGGAAAAGGATAAGAAGCTAACCGAATCATTTACCAAAAAAGAAAAGTTTATCGATTATGAATCTATTATTCGTTGGAAATAAAAATTAGAAGTGTCTGAAAAAAAAGGTCCAATCAAAGAGATCCGAGATAAGATCTTCAAAATTTGGAATCAATATCCAAATTGGGGAAAAATTCCCCAATTTTTGGAACTTCTGGAGAAGGGACTCGACAAAGAGCTGTTTGTCGATCCAAATAAAAATGAGAAACCCATTCCACTGGAAGATTTACCAGTGGATGAAGTCCTCAGAAAATCTGGTTTTTTTCGGAACCTATATGAAAGGTTCTTTCCTGTATCTCATGTCTTCCGTATGACATTTCGTTACCAGCGCGAATTCTTAGACAATTTTATGCCCTTATCATCTGAGGATTATATAGGTCGAGGTTCATACAAATTTGTGTATAAACTTCCTTGGAACCAAGTTGTTAAAATTGGAAAATCAAAATTACCTTCCGATGTCATTTTTGGTTCCTTATACAAAGAGGTCGGCCGAGATTTATCTCGTTTTTTAAAACCAGAAGAAATAGAACTTCGTGATTTTTTGAAGAAGCAAACATTTCGTGATTCTAAAAAAGATGAAATTGATTTTAAATTCAAACGATTGGGTTTGGAACGTTTGCATTATTGGAAATTGAAATCGTTGATACCTGATTTGGTTGTGCCGACTCGATTTTTTATGGGTTTACGTGTTCGGAAAAATCCATTTGGAATTCCCAATATCACTCTTACTCCTTGTGACCAACAACCTCTCCTTGCCGGTAAACATTTAAAAGAATTCACAATTCGAAATGAAAAATTGGATCAAAATCCTATTTTAGATAAATTATTTCCTAAATGGAAATTAAATTTTGATTCGCATCGATTCGGAGTGATTTCAAAATCAAAACTTAAGAAAATTGCAGTGGATTTTAATCGTGTGATAGAAGTCACAAAATACTTAGCGGAAGAAGAAAAACTCATCTTTGATATCCATGCTGAAAACATCATCATCACTTTACCAGACTTTGAATTAAAAATTTTTGATTTTCATGTTTTTGATGACTACCTCTATGAACCTTCCTTAGAAAATCCAACACCAGAAATGGATCATATCAAAATCATAGAAGAGTTTATTAAATCATTCGAATTGGATTAAGATCATGAATTCTTTAAAGCGGAATATTTTATCGTACTATGTAATTGCGATCTTTATCATTGGATACGCTATTTACCAAGCGTTTCATTGGAAATGGATTTGTGATGATGCATACATAAGTTTTTTATATGCAAGGAATTTATGGGAAGGGAACGGACTTGTATTTAATGTAGGGGAAAGGGTAGAAGGTTATACAAATTTTTTATGGACCATCTTTTTATCCATCGGGTATGGATTCGGGATTCAACCTCAAATTTTGTCTGTTTATTCAGGGATATTTTTCTTTCTGGCTATGCTTTTATTATTTTTTAAAGAAGAAAACGATAAAAGTTTTGGATTGTTTTATCCTTTGCTTGTGATTCACTTATCACTCTTTTATCATTTTTATATTTTTGCAAGTTCTGGATTGGAAACTTCCGTTTTTACATTTTTTATTAGTTTGGGGCTTTTGCTTTGGGAAAAACGAAGCAACCACGTTTTTTTGGCGTTTTTATTGGCTTCACTCATTCGCCCTGAGGGTGCACTTTTTTTAAGTTTTGTTTGCTTTGATTGGTTCTCAAGAAGGCAATATTTTAAACCAATTCTTTATGGTTTTTTATTTTTATGTTTTATAGGGTTTCGTTATCATTATTACAGTGAATTTTTTCCGAATACGTTTTATGCAAAAGGAAATAAAGGTAGTTATCTATCACAAGGTTTGTATTATTTTTTATATTTAATCAAATCTTATCCATTGTATCCTTTTGTGATTTTCCTTTCGGGAATACAATTATATCATTTGCTCTACCTTCAAAAAGATTCAAGGTTTATGGTATCTGCTCTTTTCCTTTATATTATTTATGTGTTTTATGTAGGCGGAGATTTTATGGGCAATCGATTTTGGATTCCTGTATTGCCATTTTTCTCCTATCTTGCATTCCAAAGGTTACAATATTGGACAAACCAATCTCAGATTGAATCGAACAAAAAAAAATATTTTTATCGAATGTATGCTAAAAATTCGATTCTCTTTTCATTTGTTTTTATTTTATCTTCCGCAATATATTCAGACCCATTGAAAATAAAAGAAAATCGAATAGCTGATTGGCATGGAATCGTAGAAGAACGAATGTTTTATGATAAACATTTGTTGGATTCGAGTGGGTATGATGAAGGTGCTTTAAAAGCTTTACGAGTTGCATTTTTTGGTGCTCAAGCACATTTTATTTATTATTTAAAACCAAACTACGCTTTTGAAGCGGAATCGGGTCTGACTGATAAGATTTATTCAAAAAAACAGATTCTGGAAAGGGGTAGGATAGGACATGAAACACAACTTGCCTACGAAGATTTAAACATTCGGGAAATTGATTTATTACTCGATAATCGATTACCTGAGTTGGATTTACCATTTATCATTTATACTTGGAGAAAGGTTCCTCTTCGTTTTTATCTTTGGAATTATCATCCAATTAAAATTAAAACTCTTTGTAAGAGGAAGGATTGGAGTTGTGAAACTCTTTATTCAAAGTTTCAAACAGAAAAATGGGAAGTGGATTCACCTAGGTTTTTTGGGAGTAATGGTTCCAAATGAGAAAGGAAATTAATCTCTCCTATGGAAATGTGATTTATGGAACCATTGGAAAAGAAGCGTTGAGTAAAGGTTTTCAAAATGGAATAGTTGAACATAAAACAATTCAAATGTTTCCAAAAAATCCCAAGGAATGGGTTTCCTATACAAATGATATGATTCGAACTCAGCTTAGAAAAAAATGGATCCTTGTATATAGTTTAAACCAAGTGCATGGTGATACCATCCAGCAAATTGATCCTTCTCTTTCTTCTATGAATTTCAATGCATTACAGGAGGGTGATGCTCTCTTTAGTTACCAAAAAGACCAAGTTTTGGTAGTGAGAACCGCCGATTGTGTTCCTGTATTTGTGCATTCCATTAAACGTCCATTCGTCGCCGTTATTCATTCCGGATGGAAAGGAACAAAACTTGGGATCACAGAGAATTTGTTGGATCAATTGTTAAGAGTTGGATTTGGTTTGGATGAGTTACGATTGGAGCTTGGTCCCTATATACAACAAAATAATTATGAAGTGGGTGAAGACGTAGCCACCTTTTTTAAAGATTTGGGAGAGAGTGTGTGCAAACCCAAAGGACAAGGTAAATACCTTTTGGATGTCGGTCTTGCCATTGAAAAGAGAGTGAAACGGAAGTTCGGTGATGCAATCAACATCACCAATGATCAAACAGAAGTTTACCAAACCCCTCAATTCTTTAGCCACAGGGCAAAAGAAGAGGGTAGGAATTTAAACTTTATACTTTGGGAATCTTGATGAGGGTTTCTTTGATTTTTTCTAAGATTTTTTCTCGTTTGATTGGTTTTACAATGTAATCCATTGCACCATTTTCAAGTAGAGCTTTGATGACAGACGGTGTGTTTTCTTCCGAGATAAAAAGGACCCGTGGTAAAACACCCATTTCTTTCATGTCCCAAAATGCTGCATATCCATCAACTTCTGGTAAAAAAATTTCGATGGTAACAAGGTCTATCTGTTGGCGATTTTCCTTGTACATCTTTAAGAGTTCTTTCCCGGTTTCGGCAATTCCAATGATTTTGAAACCTTCTGATTCCAAAATCTGTTGGAGTTGTTTGGACTGGAATTTGGAATTCTCGGCGATGAGAATCTGATATGGTCTGCCTGTCGGTCCTATGCCTGCTTGCATGATGTTCTACGTACCTTATCCAAGTGCCTTTTCGATTTCAACACCAATTTCTTTGGTTCCAAGAACGGTTGTGCCTTCTTCGGCAATGTCCCTAGTACGAAACCCTTTCTTTAAAACAGTCCGAATCGCATTTTCGATCGAAACTGCTTCCGTTTCCATTCCGAAAGAATATCGTAACATCAGTGCCCCTGAAAGGATTTGTGCAATTGGGTTGGCAATTCCTTTGCCCGCGATATCTGGAGCCGAACCACCAGATGGTTCATATAATCCAAAACCAGACTCTGAAAGTGAGGCTGATGGTAACATTCCAATGGATCCAGTGATGATCGAAGCCTCATCTGAAAGAATGTCTCCAAACATATTTTCACATAACATGACATCAAATTGTTTCGGTTTTACGATGAGTTGCATTGCTGCATTGTCCACATACAAATGTTCCAATATACAATCAGAGTATTCTTTTTTATGAAGTTCCACAACCACTTCTCTCCATAATACAGAAGTAGTGAGAACGTTTGCTTTATCAATACTGGTTACTTTTTTATTTCGTTTTCTTGCGGCTTCAAATGCTGTACGTGCAATTCTTTCGATTTCTCTTCTAGAATATCGCATAGTGTCAAAGGCAAATTCTTCTGCTCCACTACCTTCTCTTCCTTTTGGTTTTCCAAAATAAATACCTGATGTTAGTTCTCTTAAGATTAAGATATCAAGACCATCGCCAATGATGTCTCCACGGATGGGACTTGCCTTTTTTAACTCTGGGTAAATGATTGCTGGGCGAAGGTTTGCAAATAAATCAAAATGTTTGCGGAGAGGTAGGAGTGCTCCACGTTCTGGTTGTCTATCAGGAGGAAGGCTTTCCCATTTTGGTCCACCTACAGAGCCAAAAAAGATTGCATTTGCTTTCTCACAAAGTTTTAAAGTTTCTTCTGGAAGTGGGAAACCTGTTGCATCTATGGCAGCTCCACCAACTAATGCGTGTTCAAAGCTGAAATCACTCGCTTTGTTTCCTAATGCTTTCCCTACAACTTGTAGGGCGACTTCCATAACTTCTGGACCGATTCCATCACCGGCAAGAACTGCTACTTTTTTCATTTCATTTCCTTTAATACTGATTCTAAAATATCCAACCCTTCTGATGTTTTTTCTATGCTCAGGATAAGTGGAGGTATGATGCGAATGACTTTTCCTGCGGTGCTATTCACCACTAGACCTCGTTTCAGACATTCTTCAACAACGGGTCTTGATTCTGTATACAATTCCACACCTATATGAAGACCTCGTCCTCGCACTTCTTTGATTTTACCAGTGGATTCCATCATTTGTTTTAGGCGTAAGAACATTTGTTCAGAGATTGTTGATACATGGTCGAGTATGTTTCGAGAGAGCAAAATTTTAAAAGTTTCGTATGCTGCCACACATGCTAAATGGTTCCCACCGAATGTAGAACCATGCATTCCTCTTTCTAATACTGATTCATATTCTTTGGATACAACAAGGGCACCAATCGGAAATCCAGAACCCAATGCTTTTGCAAGTGTAAATGCATCTGGATACATTCCGTAATGTTCAAAACAAAACATTTTTCCAGTTCTTCCCATTCCTGTTTGGATTTCATCAAAGATTAGGAGAGAATTTGTTTCTTCTGTAAGTTTACGAGCTAAATTAACAAATGATTGTGTAAGTGGGATCACTCCACCTTCGCCAATGATGAGCTCCATAATGATACCAGCAACGGAACCACCGTATTGCTCAAAGGCTTGGATAAGAGAATCTTCATTATTGGCTTCCACAAAATGAATATCAGCTGCTAATTCTCCAAACCCATTTCGTACCGATTCATTTCCTGTCATGGACATTGCAGATAATGTTCTTCCATGAAAACTAGATTGAAGCGCTAAAATAACAGGATTGTCAATGTTTTGGTTTACGCCATGGCGGCGCATGAGTTTGAATGCTGCTTCATTTGCTTCCGTTCCTGAGTTACATAAAAAAACTTTACCAGGAATACTATTTTCAATGATTACTTCGGCAAGTTTGGCTTGTTCTTCTGAATAATAGAGATTACTCGAATGTAATATTTTATCCATTTGATTTCGCATTGCTTCGATTAAATCCGCTTCACCGTGGCCAAGGTTTGACACTGCAATCCCTGCCAAAAAATCAATATAACCTTTGTTATCTTGGTCAAAGATCATTTCACCCACGCCATATTCGAAAGCAATTGGATATCTATTATAGGTATTGAGGAGGTATTTATCAGAAAGATTTTTTATACTTTCGAATTTTGTTTTTGTTTCGGAACTCATATTAGGCCTGCTAGTTGTAAAAATTCTTTTTCTGCCAAAACAATTTCTTTGCCAAGAGATTCCCATAAACTAGGTATCTCAGAAATTTGTTTTGGTTTTTTTAGGGAAGCAAATGAGGAATACACTTTTACCTTTGGTTCTGTTCCAGAAGGTCTGATGGTTAATTTTGCATTCCCTTCTAATTCTACCTGGATGACATTTGATTTAGGCATTCCTTTAAATACCGATGTTTTTCCTTTTCCATCTGCTTTCTGTGTTTCATAGTCGAGGACACTGACTACCTTCCGCCCACCAATCATTTTTCCGATTAGGTTTTCATTACGTAAGGACTCAATGGCTTGTTTGATTTTTTCTTGGCCAGTGCTACCTTCCAAGGTTAAGGAATATAAACTTTCGCGATACAATCCATATTTTAAATAAATTTCATTGAGATATGCGAGTAAGTCGGTTTTTTCTGCCAATATTTCAATGAAAAGTAAAGCACTAGATAAAGAATCTTTGTCGCGCACAAAAGGAACAGGTAAGTATCCATACGATTCTTCACCACCAAACAAAAACAAGTTGTTCTTTTTGGATTCGATTTGTTTCATCTCTTCTGCGATATACTTAAAACCAGTGAGTACATTTTTGATTTTGATTCCATTTTTTTTGGCAATGGCTTCTTGTAAGTCAGTTGTCACGATAGTTTTGACCAAATGATACACTTTGTTTTTTGGTTTTTTCCTTTCGGATAAGTAGGCAGCCATAATAGAACCAATTTGGTTACCATTTAAATATTCGTATTCTCCATCTGGTTTTCGAACACCCACACCAAGTCTATCTGCATCGGGGTCAGTTGCGATGAAAACTTCTGCTTTTTTCTTTTTTGCATGAAACTCACATAAGGCGAGAGCATCTTTTTCTTCAGGATTTGGGTATTTGACAGTTGGGAATTCACCATCTGGTTTTTTTTGTTCGGGAACTAAAAAAACAGATTTATAACCAAAAAATTCGAACATCTGTTTCATATACTCTCCACCTGTCCCATGTAACGGAGAATAGACGATTTTTAGATTGTTGCGTGTTTTGGGTTTTGCTTGTGACTGAATTCCCGATTTTTTTAATTCTTTTAGATAACTTTTAAAACAATCTGGACCAACAGTTTTGACAAATTTTTTATACACTTTGTCTGTTTTTGGAATCATTGGGATTGAGTTCCAATCTTCTATTCCACTGATTCGTTTGATGATCAGTGCATCGTCTGGTGGGACAAGTTGTCCACCGTCAGCAAGGTAGGCTTTGAATCCATTGTATTCTGGTGGGTTGTGGGAAGCGGTGATGACAATTCCACCACTTGCTTTGAAGTATCGAATGGCATAAGAAAGAAGAGGAGTCGGTGTGACTTTTGGAAATAAATATACTGTGACACCGAGTGTTGCACCAATGCTTGCAGAAAGTTCGGCAAATTCTTTGGATAACCTTCGTGAGTCATAAGCGATGACAATGGAAGGATTTTCCTTTGTGTCTTTTAAATAACCGAGAAAACCTAGAGCGGCCCGACCTACTGTGTAGAGGTTCATTTTGCCAATTCCATTCCCAATTTTCCCGCGGATTCCCCCCGTCCCAAAACTAAGGGCGTGTGCGTATGAATCAACGAGTTCAGAGGTGATTCCTTTTTGCCAATCCCCGTATGCCTTTTTGGCCTCGGATTGGATTTCTGCAGAAAAAGGTGATTTCGTCCAAGATAGGATATTGTCTTCTGGTTTCAACATAGCTTACATACTAATCTTTTGAAGCTAAGTTGTCTGGAAATCAATTTTGGAACCGAGAGAATTTTTCATTGAAGACCGCTTGGAGCGTTTCCGTTTAGAGGCATTCTGTAATTTAGGAGAGAGTGGTTTATCCCATTTTACGATGGAAGAGATGCTTCTTCTTTGTGATCTCCATTGGAAAGATCTTTCCCAAATCCCGATGAATGACGCACCAAACCAAGGTTCTTTTGCCTTACGATCGGCCATTGCCGAATTGTATCCTGGAGTCACAGAAGAAGAAGTGCTCGTCACAACTGGAACAGGAGAAGCATTGTATTTGGCATTCCAGCTCCTAGTTAGACCAAATTCAAAATTAGCCCTTGTTTGGCCCGCTTTCCAGGCATTGTACGAAATCCCCCAAATGCTTGGTGCCAAGATCATCAAAGTTCCATCGGAGAATGCTTTCCTTGCTTCTACTTGGCAACTGGTAGATGCTGATCTTTACGTAATCAACCACCCTCATAATCCAACAGGGCAAACTTTTCCTTCGCTTCAGTGGGAACAACTTTTGGAACAATTTCGCCAAAAGAAAAAAACAGTCTTATTTGATGAACACTACCGTTTTTTGCCGAAGGGTGGAGGAATGGGAAAAACGGGAGTGGACCCAGGAAACCAGTTTTATGGAACGGGTTCCTTTACAAAATGTTTTGGTGTAACAGGCCTTAGGGTAGGATGGCTCATTGCTGAAAAAAAATTCATCAAACGAGCTCGGTCATTCAAGGATTATCTCACACATACTGTGAATCCAATTTCAGAAAGAATTGCTCTGGGACTTTTGCAAAAAAAAGATCGGTTTTTGCCAGTGATCCAAAAAAGAGTACAAAACAATATCGATCATTTCACTTCTGTTTGGAGGGACTTACCAAACATATTATCCTTTACTCCTCCCGAAGGAGGTCTTGTGGGATGGGTAAAATTACAAACGGGGATCTTATCTGAAACCTATGCGGACAAACTGTATCTAAGGACCGGTGTATTTGTTTTGCCTGGTTCTAATTTTGAAATGGAGGGTTTTCTTCGGATTGGATTTGGTGAAAAAGAAGATGTATTTCGTGAAGGATTAAGCAGGTGGAAGGAATGTACGGATCTCATTTAAGACAGAGCCTTCAATTATTTCCGGGAATCGGGGATAAGAAAGAAAAACAATTATTAGGTGTAGGTGTGTATGATTGGACTTCCCTAATTCACTACCAAAAATCCCAGAACGATCCTAAATTACCTTCAGTTTCGATTTTAGAAGAACGGTATGAAATCTTAGAAAAAGAATTCCAAGAAACAAACTTTTCTTTTTTTACAAGGGAATTGCCGAGTTTAGAATATTGGAGGCTTTGGCAACATTATCCAGAGAGATTTTGTTTTTTAGACATTGAAACCACAGGGATTTCTGAGTCTTCTGTCACGACAGTTGTTAGTTTGTATCAGAATGAAACAATTCGTACGTTTGAACGAGGTAAAGACCTTGAGTTTTTATTTGATTCCATCCAAAAAGAAGACATCATCGTCACGTACAATGGACGTCGATTTGACATTCCATTTTTAGAAAGAGAATTCCATTACAGAGTGACAAATCCACATCTTGATCTTATGAACCTTTTACATTCTATTGGCATCAAAGGTGGATTGAAAAAATCAGAAATCCAACTCGGTCTCGTTCGCCCAGAAGCAATTGCTGGCATGGATGGAAGGGAAGCTCCACTACTTTGGTTTGAATACCAAAGGACCAATAACAAAGAAGCACTCGATAAATTAATTGCATATAACAGAGAAGATACGATAAATTTAAAAATCGTACTTGAAAAAACAATTAGCCTGTTAACAGAGAATCGGTTGTTTTAGTGTGGTCCGTACATATACTCTCTGAGTATATTCATCTCTGCTTGAGTTTTGTTCAGTTTGGTTTTGACAGCATCTCCAATCGAGATAAGCCCAATGATTTTATCACCATCGAGTACTGGCATGTGACGAAAACGTTTTGTGATCATATTGTTCAAAATATCATCCACATCTTCTTCAGGGCCAGCGACTGTGAGTTGAGTGGTCATCACATCCTTTAATTTGATTTGGTCTAGTTTGTTGTGGTCTTTTGCTACCACGCGCATAAGGTCTCTCTCCGTAAAGATTCCCACTAATTTTCCTTGGAAGGTCACGATGAGTGATCCTACTTTAGCACCAACCATCATTTGTGTTGCTTCCAATACATTTCGATCTTCTTCGATGGAAAGAACGGAGGAGGCTTTGTCTTTGAGAATTTCTTTTACGGACATGACTTTCTTTGTGTAACGCAAAAAACCATAGATAGCAAGAAGTTTTTAGAAGGGAAGGTGAGAGAAAACGGGTTTTTGGAGCGTATCGGGATCGAACCGATGACCTTCTGAATGCAAATCAGATGCTCTCCCAGCTGAGCTAACGCCCCGTTTCTTTTATGGGCCTGACAAGACTTGAACTTGTGACCCCTCGCTTATCAAGCGAGTGCTCTAACCAACTGAGCTACAGGCCCGGGATACGAACAGTATTTTTCGAGAGGGGTCTATGGGCAATCTTTTTTTACGATTATTTTGCAAAGGATTTAGGAAAATTCAATCTGCAATTTCAAAGATCAAATCATCTAACAAAAGTAATGCTTCCTTTTTCCATTGGAAAACTCCATCATCAAGTTCACAGAGCCCTCGTTTTTCCCATGACTGTATGGTTTGGATGTATTTGGATTGAGATTTTTTTTCTAGATGGGTTTCAATAAATTCTAAATACCGAAAAGGAGAAAAAAGACGAAACAGAGTGAGGCTAAGTTCTGAACTTGGGGTAATAGGTTCATATTTATCTGTCGGTATTTTTTTTTGGTAAAGATCAGCATTCCTTGGATTTCCATACCGAAATCCTTCGATCATTCCATGGGCACCAGGTCCTATCCCAAGGTAGGGTTCATAAGTCCAATATTTTAGATTGTGTTTTGATTCAAAACCTGGTTTTGCATAATTGGAAACTTCATACCAACGGTAACCAAACTTTTTCATTAACTCTGGTAAGGTGATGAGTATATCGGATTGTGTATACTCTTCTGGCTCGGTTTTTTTCTTTTCACTTACATCTCGTGAATACTGAGTCCCTTTTTCCAAAGTGAGTGAATACAAACTTAAATGGGGAAGGTTTGCACCAAGGAATATATCTAAGTCCTGATAAAAATCGAATGCATTTAATCCAGGTATTCCATACATCAAATCGATTCCAACTCGTTTAATGGGTGAATGTGTGAGAGTGGATACAAGTGAATCATATTTGTTTTTGTCGTAATGCCGTCCTAGGAATTCTAAACCCTTGGGATTTAATGTTTGGACTCCTACATTCACTCGGTTGATGCCAATGCTTGCATATTCTTCTAATAATTTGGGGCTTAGGTCTTCTGGATTGATTTCTATGGAAATTTCTGTATCCGAAGCAAATGAAAATTCGCTACGAAGGAATTGTATTAAATTTTGCCAATTTGTTGAAGAAGCTTTGGACGGAGTGCCTCCACCTAAAAAAACAGTGTCGACAGTCCTTTCTCTCAATTTCGGGAAATGAGAGATTCTTTCTAAAACTTCTTTTTGGTAAGCATTAAAGAGCGTAGATTCATCGTTAGCTGGCCCACTCCCAATACCCACGGAAAAAAAATCACAATAATCACATTTTTTCAAACAATAAGGAAAATGGACATACACTCCCAAAGTGGAATTTCTGACTTGCCAGATGGTTTCTTTAGTGAACTCTTTCATGTGATGAAGATTTTGATTTGTTTCCTTTTGGTAATGGGAAGTCTATCTAATACGATCCTTTCCCAGACACTTGTGGAACCAAACCAAAACTTTGAGTGGGAAACAATTTCTTTTTTATTCCCGGAACCCGTCGTCGTCAAATTTGAATCCACCGTCCAAAAAAAACTCACTGTTTATCCTGCCAAACGGGATGGTTTTTTTATGGTCATCCGAATCTTACCTTGGAGTGAACCCATAACTGACAAAAATCTTTGGGGTGGATCCGTATTCCAAAAAGGAATTTCTCCCAAACAATTTCAAAAAACGATTACGAACCAAACATTTCAAATTTACCAAGCGGACCAAGTCCGAAACCAAAATGCATTACGAAACCAAGTTTGGATACGAATGGACGAGAAACCATACCTTTGGATTTGGTTGCAATGGAAAACCGACAGGAAAGATCTCACGGATTTTTTTGAATCCAACCTGTTTCTTTCGCTTTAATGACCAGTCACTTGTTTTGTGCTTGTCTCTACTTATTTCCCCGAAAGATTGGAAGTCAGTGGGGCCTATAGCTCAGTTGGTTAGAGCAGCAGACTCATAATCTGCGGGTCGAAGGTTCGAGCCCTTCTGGGCCCACAAATCAGGAAAGGGAACGATATTGTATGGAGTTTTATGAAGTAAAAATTTCTGATATCAGCCTGACCAATGTTGGTTTTGCCGTTTTCCTGC
The DNA here is from genome assembly GCF_004769525.1 of Leptospira bouyouniensis. Classification (NCBI taxonomy): domain Bacteria; kingdom Pseudomonadati; phylum Spirochaetota; class Leptospiria; order Leptospirales; family Leptospiraceae; genus Leptospira; species Leptospira bouyouniensis. The sequence continues at coordinate 251,321 of NZ_RQFT01000010.1, forward strand.
GCCCAAAAGATTCGGAAGATAAACGTGTGGTTCCCATTTTCATCGGACCACTCGAAACTCACTCGATCACCACTGTCATTGATGGTACAAAACCACCAAGGCCTATGACACATGATTTGATGTTGTATATGTTAACTTCTCTTGGGGCAACAGTTCTTAAGATCACAATCGAAGAGATTGTGGACAGCACCTTTTATGCAAAAATCCAACTCCGTCGTGATGAAGAAATTATCACCTTAGATGCAAGACCTTCTGATTCCATTGCACTTGCCCTTCGTGCCAATGCTCCGATCTTTATCGCTAAATCAGTGTTAGATGAAACTGGTATCATCATGAAAGAAGATGAGATCCAAGGGGAAAACATTTCTTCTGAGAAAAAAATCCAAGCGCTTCCCAAATCGAATCTTCAAATTTTGGAAGAAACTTTGGAAAATGCCCTCAAAACAGAAGATTATGAAACTGCGGCAAAAATCCGAGACCAAATCAAAAAACTCATCGAAAACAGTTAACTCTGTTAAAATTTTACTATGTCCCATAGAAATTGGTAGGAAGGGAATTTTTTAATTGTAATCCGCATTCCTTCTAACTACACTTAGAATCCAAAATCAAGGGTTTTGTCCCTTCAGTAGGAATGTTGTATGGAAAAATTGGTAATGGATGTTGTTAACGCTGGAATCGCTTTGTTTCGTTCAGGAGAAGAAAAATTAAAAACATCAATTGTAGACTTAGAAAAAGTTTATAATGAGTTAAAGTCAAAAGGGGAATTAGACAAATCCGCTGAAACACAAAAAATTCGTGATCTATTAAGCAAAACAATTGCAGATGCACAAGGTGCGATTGGTAAAACTAACGCTAGTTATGATGAAATTGTAGCAAAGTTACAAACAAACTACCAATCTATCTACCAACAGATTGACACTGCAATTCCACCGCAAGTAAAAGAGAAGTTGAAACAAACGTTAGATGAATTAAAGGTTCTCATCGACAAAGCAAAATCAAAATCCTAATTAGAATAAATTGATGAAAATCATTAAAAGCCACAGAGTTTTCTGTGGCTTTTTTTATTTGTTTTCAGAGACTAGCTCTGATGAGTCAGTCTCCTAAAAAAATACAATTCATTTTGTTTCTAATTGTTTTTACTGATATGATGGGATTTTCCCTTTTGTTTCCACTTTTTCCAAAAACATTGGAGTTTTTTTTAGCAAAAGGTGATGATATATTTTTTCGAACATTTTATTCTTTCGCCAATATATTATCATTTGGAGGTGATACAAAATACACCTTTGTATTGTTTGGTGGTATTTTAGGAAGTATGTATAGTTTTTTACAATTTCTGGCAGCTCCTGTCTGGGGAAGATTGTCAGATCACTCTGGTCGTCGTGCCATATTACTCTTTACCACACTCGGAAATACACTTGGGTATATGCTTTGGCTCTTATCGTCTCAATTTTGGATGTTTGTTCTCAGTCGTGTCATTACAGGGATGATGGGTGGGAATTTATCTGTTGCTTCTGCAGCAATGGCCGACCAAACGGATGAAAAATCCAGAGCAGCCGGAATGGGATTACTTGGAGCAGGGATTGGGTTAGGTTTTGTGATGGGACCACTTCTTGGCGGAATCAGCTCACAATGGACATTCCTTGATTCATTCTACAAAGATGGGGACTTTGTGATTTTCCCTGCATCTGCCTTTTTTGCAATCCTTGTATCGTTAGTTTCTATGGTGCTTGTGTATTTATTTTTACCTGCTTCAAAACCAGAAAAAGTCCCTGAAAAAGAAATCCATCCCTTCTTATCTTTAAAGAAAATAGAATCGAGGAATTTGGTTCGAATTTCTCTTCTCAATTTATTGTTTGTTCTTAGTTTTTCTGGGTTTGAATTTGTGGTGAATTTTTTCCTTTCCGATACGTTTTCATTTACTCCGAAACAAATTGGATTCACATTTTTGTATATAGGAATCATCATCATACTTGTACAAGGTGGTTTGGTCAGACGATTGTCTGGAAAAATATCAGAAAAACGAATTTCACTTTATGGTGGAATGTTTGTGGTCCTTGGGATGGCACTTTTAGTTCTGATTGGATCTGAATTCAAAGGTTTATTTGTTTCGTTATTCTTTTTGGCTTTTGGAAGTGCACTGGTAAACCCAGGACTTAGTTCCTTTGCCTCACTTGAAAGTGGGAAAGGGGACTTAGGTAGATCACTCGGACTCTTTAGAAGTTTTGGATCACTTGGGAGAGCGGTCTCTCCCGTCGTATTTTCCTTGTTATACTTTCAAAAAGGCCCAATAGTAGCGTTTTTTATCTCCTTTGTTTTACTTTGTGGGTTTACCGTATTACTTGGTTTTCAAAAAGAAAAACAAACTTAGAGAATTGACTCTAACTTTGCTCGTAACATTGGGAACATCAATTTTTCATCTAACTTCTCTCCTGTGAGAGAAGTGCGGACTAAAAAACTATCTCGAATTTTTCCATCAAAACTATTCGCCGTGAAACTGATAATATCAATTCCCAGTTGGTAAAGTGCTTCCGTGATTTGGAATAAAATTCCAGGGATGTCCTTCATCCGCAAATCCATCACAGTAAAATCAGAAGAAATGGGGTTATAAAGTTTGAGCGATGCTTCTGAATCTCCAATCTTACGAACAAGGATTTCTTCCTTCCCATTTTCGCGAAGGTACATTGCCACTGACTTTCCTTCATAAAACAGTGCATACAAATCAGAGCGAATTTGAGATAATAAATTTTCTGTCATCTCTGCATTATCCCAACTCCGAATGACAAATAAATCTTGGACATGGCCATCACTTGCTGTTTCTGCAACTGCTTCTAGGATATCCCATCTGTGGTGGAAGAGGACTGACGTCACCCGATACAAAATCCCTAAATCATCCTGAGAGAGGGAAATTTTAAGAAGAGTGGTATCTTTTCTTGGGACACAAGAGATATGTAGGATGGGTTTTTTGATTTCTTGCATGACTTGTGTCATAGGGCTCTCCTTTATTTTATGCAATTTGTTTAGAACTTAAACAATAGGTGTCGGGAAATGCCCGCACTGGTTCTAAAACTCGGTTAAGAATTAAATTGCAAAAAGGATGCCAGAAGTAGCACTAAAAGGTAAATTTTGCTCCAACCATCACGGATTGCACATTTTGTGCGACCACGGCTTCGACTGTGATCTTTGTGATCAGGGCATTGACCTCAACCCCTGCAATGAGAAAATTAGTCGTGTTAGGTGCTTGTGCTTTCCCGCTAATGTCCATCGTCAATGTCCCAGACCTAGATTGTCCGAGTGCAGACGCAGGGATCAGTGCAGCAATTTCCGGGGATAAGGAAGCAGAGATTGCACTTGAATCCAGTGCAAGAACAAGGGGACCCGACCTTGTCAGATTTAGGGAAGAATTACCAAAGTTCATGGAAGTTCCACCACCGGCAAATAAAGTAAAAAAGTAGAATAACCGAAATCCTGTTCGAAGGTCAATGGGAACACTTGTAACCGTACTTGCATAATTGAAAGTAGTTGCCCCACCCCAAGTTCCAATCGCTGGTCCTAACGTGAGGGATTGAGCTTTGTTGTCGTTGTATGTAACATCAATGGTTTGCTTTTGGTAGTGCAAACCAAGACCCATAGAGATTCCTGAAAATTCAAATAAACCAATTCCATCAGAATAATTTTCAATCAAATGGTATCTCAGTGTAAATCCACCACTTGTAATGTCTCCACCTAAATCCACATTCTTGTTCTGAGATTCGATTGCTTTTTGTACATCACCTTGAGCAAAATTAAATTTGAATCCATGTAAGTATAAATTGAAACGATGAAGAAATGTTTTGAGTTCGGGTTCCGTGTCAGATGGTCCACCACCCATTAGCCAACCTAAATTTACCCCTACAACAAAGTTAGGTGCAAGGGATGCACCTACATTGGGCAATTTTTGAAAACTTAGATTTTGGTACACAACATTAATGTCTTCTTTTTGTTGACCGGCTACGGTTACACCAAGTCCAACTTGGAATCTGTTCACAATCCCTGGCCCCATCATTGACGAATTGATATTAGAAACAACAGCGGCTTCCGACATCGTGGCGAGAACTTTGTCCGTATATTGTAATTGTAAGGCTTGGTCTAAATTATTGATTTGAGATTGGATGGATGCAGGTAAAATTGAACACGCATCACCCGTACACGTAACACCTGCTTCCGTTTGGTTAGGAGACAGAATAATGGAACTCAGAAAAACTATGACTGTGAACGTACGTATTCTCATGAAGCCCCTATCATACCAAATATCGGAGATTGGTCTACGATTTCTTAACAAATGAGCACCGCAGAATTTCCTAGTTTACAGACAAAGAAATCCGTGCCTTTTTTCTCTTATGGCTCCTATCCAAGAAAAACGGAAATATGCTCGCGTCAAACCCCTAGATAATGAACCAGTCGAGATCCATTTGATGGGTACGGCACTTTTGGATGTATTACATGCTAGTGACATTAGTTTGGGCGGTATCGGGATTGTGGCTCCAAACCATTTTGACGAATGGGATATGAATGAAACCGTTGAGATCCTTGTCGCACTGCCAGGGGATTTAGCAGATTTTTTGGCAAAAGGTGTGATCAAACAAATTGGGAAAAAATCGAAGGAATCAGGTGTATACGGTGTCCAATTTACCGCGATGGGACCCAAAGGCAAACAAGACTTGCAAGTGTATGTCAACCGAATGGTCAGGCAAGGTCGCGTTTTAAACTAAACAATTGTTCGTTATCGTTTTACTTTCGCCTTGAGATTTTTAATTTGGGATTAGTTTTCGCAGCTTTCAAACGTAGATTTATAATTCCATCTTGGGTAATCACTACCTTCAACTAATTTCGTTTTTTCAAATATTCTAAAATTACATTTGCTACTTAGAATGATTCTATCTAGACTTGTATCCAATTCCATAGGAAAATCGGATGCCTCTATGGTTTATAGGTGGAATTATGTCAATGTTCCGGCTTTCGGGAGTTTCCCGTTTAGACCAACTCAAAATTTACACTCCCATCTTTTTGGACAGTTTGTTCGATTCCCATAAAAGGGAGTTGATGTTAACAGACCAAGCAGCGAAGGTATTGTCTAGTTTACGAAAGTTATGTGTTCCAGATCTAAACCAAAGTTATTTTGCCTTTCAACTCAATTCGGAAACAATCAAAGAGAATGAACTAAAAATATATGGGAAAGGTATGGTTTCACTCATTCAAAATTTATTGGATAATGAATTGGCAATGCCTATTTATTTTTTGATTCGAAAAGAAGAAGAACAAACTGCAAATGATATTCCTAACTTTTATAATTTGATAGAACCTTTACATGTAGAGCTTGCCATTGTATCCTATTCGGGGGATAGGGTCGAAGAAAAATATGCCTTTGCTTTTAATGCCATCGCCGCAAGATCCTTTGTAAACCTTCAGAATTTTTTGGTGGATAACTTCCAAAAAGAGACAAGTGACTTCTTACAAATACCAATCGAAACGTTAAATTCCAAACCCATCTCTATCATAAGGAAGATGTTATACGATTTTGAATCTCCATTCGAAATCAAAATAGAATTTCGTGAAGAATTAATCCAATATTTAGAAGATGGATTTACCAATTCAGAAATTTACTTTTTTTTGCCAACACTCGGTTGGGTTTACTATGATACAACGGATGCGATTCAAAAAGAACAGGAATACTCTCGTTTTTTTGAAGAGAAAATAGTTCCAAAACTCATCGAATTAGATCCAGGTTTAAAAGTAAGTTATCAAGGAATGAAAGAAAAAATAATGGATTCTAAGTTTGATGAACTACGAAACAAATCCTATTTGCCTCAAATCGAATTTTTAGAAACGATCCAGTCCACTCTTACTGCTGAAGAATTTCCAATTCTCGAGTTTGTCAAAATATACCAAATATTAGCAACAAAAGCGGAAAAAATATCGGAAGAAAAAGCAGCGATTGAAGCCAAACAACATTTTGAAATTCTTTATACAATGCTAAAGATGGGTGATAATTTTATTAGTCGTTTTTTGTTAATCGACCAGAGCCTGTACACAGGAAATGATCGTGTGATTTTAGAATTGCAAAAAGCTGATGATGTAATGTATTGTGAATACTATTATAATTCTACTTTTTATTGGGTTTTCCTTTCGAAAGACATTTCCTCTGCCAATATTGTGATGGAAAAAATCATCGAACACCATTATGAAGGTGATCATACTTTATACATCTTTGAAACATTGATGGAGAATTATCCCAGTGTTAAAAAAAGTTTTTTGACGAATCGAAAATTCAAAAATTTATACAATGAAGCAAAGAACATTGTGTATTGGAAACAGGTTTCATTTTTGTATCGATTGTTTCGTTTTTTGATTGGTGATGAATTCCCTTTGGAATGGGAAAAAAATATCCTTTCAAAAGTGAAATACAATCAAATGAAGGCAAAGTATTTGCCACGAAAAAATAAAAATAAGGTCATGAGCACTAAACCATAATTCTCTTCAGTTAATTTTGTTGTCAAAAAATGAGAATCCAAAGAGATAAGAAATAACCGTTAGGGGTGCCTAAGGTTTTTGGTTTTCCAAAAATTCGGCTGAGAAATACCCTTTTTGAACCTGATCTTGGTAATACTTGCGAAGGGAAACGGAAAAAAAATATTCCATCGTAACTATCATGGGCCATGTTCCATAGAAATGGTTTTTATTGATTTTAACGTCTGTGATAAACCTTTTCCTTTCCATCCAAACCAGTGATGAGTGATTCCGGCCAAGGAAATCGCATGTCTGAGAACAATCCAAACTATTTACCAGTAAACGGAATGTTTACACCTGAAACAACCATTCCTTTGTCGAATGGAACTGAATACAAAACTTACCGCACAGAGGGCATGTATTGTATCCATGAAGAAACATATGATTATAAACAAGGAATCCCGAAACTAAGAAAATCATGGATTGAAACTAGAGAAAAAATGGGTGAAACTAATTTTTCCCAACTTTATTATGCGAAACGAAACATAGTGACAGAAGAGATGTTGTATGTTGCTAAACGAGAAGGGATGGCGCCCGAATTTGTGATGAACGAAGTAAAAATTGGTCGTGCCATAATTCCATCTAACAAACGTCACTTGGAGCTGGAACCGATGATTATCGGGAAAAAATTCCTTGTTAAAATCAATGCGAATATCGGAAATTCTGCCATTTTATCTTCCATAGAAGACGAAGTGGAAAAACTAAGATGGGCTCTCCACTGGGGGGCTGATACTGTGATGGATTTGTCCACTGGCAAAAACATCCATGAAACAAGGGAATGGATCATTCGGAACTCTCCTGTTCCGATTGGAACTGTTCCTCTCTACCAAACGTTAGAAAAGGTAAAAGGTAAAGTCGAGGATTTAAATATTGGTGTATTTTTAGAAACCTTGGAAGAACAAGCAGAACAAGGTGTGGATTATTTTACAATCCATGCGGGAGTTTTGCGTGAATATGTTCACCTAACAGAAAAACGAATCACAGGGATTGTATCAAGAGGGGGTTCGATTTTGGCAAAGTGGTGTAATCATCATAAAAAGGAAAACTTTTTATACGAACATTTTGACGCAATCTCTAAGGTGATGCAAAAATATGGAGTTTCTTATTCTCTTGGGGATGGGTTACGACCAGGTTGTATCAATGATGCCAATGATGCTGCCCAATTTGCAGAATTAAAGACATTGGGGGAACTCACAAAACGTGCTTGGGCAGATGACATACAAGTGATGGTGGAAGGACCGGGTCATGTACCGATGCACCTCATTCAAGAGAATGTTCGATTGCAAGAAGAGATTTGTATGGAAGCTCCATTTTATACTCTAGGTCCACTTGTTACAGACATTGCACCTGGTTATGACCATATCACATCTGCCATTGGTGCAGCGATGATTGCATGGTATGGAACCGCTATGCTTTGTTATGTGACACCCAAAGAACATTTAGGCCTTCCGAACAAACAAGATGTAAAAGATGGAGTGATTGCTTATAAAATTGCTGCCCATGCCGCAGACCTTGCGAAGGGACATCCTGGTGCCAAAGAACGTGATGATTTGTTAAGCAAAGCACGGTTTGAATTTCGATGGGAAGACCAGTTTGCTCTCTCTCTTGATCCTGTACTGGCAAGGTCGTACCATGATGAGTCACTACCACAAGATGGAATGAAAAAAGCACATTTTTGTTCGATGTGTGGTCCACATTTTTGTTCCATGCGACTTACATCGGATTTGCGTAAAGACGTAGCTAGTGTAGAAATAGGATTCAGTGGCAATGAATCAAATCTTTGAATTGGGAATCAAAGAGTATGATTGGATGGTATGAGGTAAGTTTTCCTTACAGTTTACTTACTGATTCTTAAAACCAAGTTGGAAAGTTTTGATAAAAAAACCAGGCGTAAGCCTGGTTTTATCTGATTCACGATCGAAAGAAAACACTATATATGTTTTCTTTCGATTTATTGTTTTTATAAACCTAAACTTCTACCAATGATTTCTTTCATGATCTCAGTGGTTCCAGCATAGATAGTTTGGATCCTTGCATCGAGGTATGCTCTTGCAATAGGATACTCCATCATATAACCGTATCCACCAAAGAACTGTAAACACTCATCTGTATGGCGTTTTTGCATTTCAGTCGCATACCATTTACACATAGAAGCTTCTGCAGTTGTATTTTCACCTTTCATGTGTTCCATAACAACTTTGTCGCAGAAAACTTGAGCCATCTCAAGTTCTGTTGCCATCTCAGCCATTTTGAACTTTGTATTTTGAAAAGATCCAATCTTTTGGCCAAAGGCTTTTCGTTCTTTGATGTATTGGAGTGTGATGGTTTGTACAAGTCGCGTCGCTTCCACGGCTGCGACTGCTAATACCAATCGTTCTTGTGCAAGTTTTTGCATGAGGTAACGAAACCCTTGTCCTTGTTTTCCAATGAGATTGGATTTGGGAACAATCACATCATTGAAATACAATTCTGATGTATCTTGTGCTTTGAGTCCGATTTTTTCTAAGTTACGGCCACGTTCAAATCCTTTCATGCCTTCTTCAATCATGACAAGAGAAATGGTTCCGTTATCGTGTTTCACTGCTGTGATGATGAGGTCAGCAAGTTGTCCATTAGAGATAAACGTTTTTTGTCCATTGACTACAAAATGATCACCCTTATCGACTGCACTCGTTCGAAGGGATTTTAAATCCGAACCAGCACCAGGTTCAGTCATCGCAACGGCAAGGATGGATTCACCCGAAGCACATTTTGGCAACCAACGTTTCTTTTGTTCATCGCTGGCATAGGTCGAAATGTACGGAGCGATCACATCGTTGTGAAGGGAAATGAAAAAACCACTGTTTCCCACTCGAGATGATTCTTCGATGATGATGATGTTGTATAGAAAATCGGCTCCAGATCCACCGTATTCGGTTGGAACATCGGGACAAAGTAATCCGTTATCTCCGGCCTTTCTCCAAACTTCCTTTGGCACAATGTGGTTTTTTTCCCATGTTTCATGGTGTGGTTTGACTTCTGTTTCAAAAAATTTCCGAGCCATCTCGCGGAATTGTTGGTGTTCTTCAGTAAAAGGGAGGATACGCTCCATAAAATTTGTGACTCCTTGATATGGAAATGTTACAGAAATGGCGAATTGAGGTCAATTATAAACAGTGTTCAGCTTCATATAGACGCCAGGATTTTTCTTAATGTACTGGATGGCGTCTTCTTGGGAAAGCACATAGAGTTCGGTGCCTGGCCAAGCAATAAAACTGAAATGAGAAGGGAGGCCTTTGGTTAGCGAGTAAATCTCACCGACAAAATCCCCAGCTCCCAGTTCCCGGATGGTTTTGTGGTTTTGCATCACAACCACTGTTCCTGACCGCACAATGTAGGCATTTTGGAAGGTTTGGTTCTCTTCGATGAGAACGGCTTCTTTTTTGACTGTCTCTAATTTTAAAATCAGTTCGAGTTGGGTGACTTGGTAACTGGTGAGCCCTCGGAAGGTTTGGGACTCGGTCAGCGTTTTCCACGTATTGGTCTCTCGGATACTATTCAGTTTGATGAGGTTTTCGTGGAGTTTTGAGCCGCGGATAAACTGGAAAAATCTCGTTTTTTCAATGGTCAAGGCAAGCACATCGGTTTCAGCATACACATCGGCCTGGCGTACTGTATCGAGGATAAGGGATGCCTCTCCAAAATACTCGTAAGTTCCATAGCGTTTTACGGCAGAATGGTCACTGGAGAGTCCTTCAAACCGAACATTCCCAGAGGCAATGATGAAAAACCGATCCCCATGGGTACCTTTTTTGATGATTTGTTCCCCACGACGGAAACGTTCTTCCTTTACGATTTGTAAAAATTCTTTTGCCTTCTCAATCGGAAATCCAGAGAAAATATCAATCTGAGATAAAATTTCTAAGAGTTGGAATGCCTCTTGGTGTTTGGGAGGAGTGATCTCAGGATACAAAGTATTTTCAATGCCAAACTTAGCCAGTGTTAGGTGGTTCCCTTTTGGCATATCTTTGGCTGCTATGTGGTAAACCGTGATTCGTTTTTGTACCTCTTCAGGTAAGGATGCCAAATAACTGATTTTAGTATGAAGAGGAGGGACACCTGCTTCATGGTAGATAATTTTTCTATCCCAAGGAAAGTCTTTTAGGAATTGGTATCTAGTTTCTGGTAACACACCTTTTTTATACATATCCTCAAAAGCTTCTGGGTCATTTAAGTGGTCAGATGTATAATAGAAGGATTGATCTTGGAAAAAGAATTCAAATCCAACAGAAGGTATGGAATGAATGGCATAGTGGAAATAAAATTCTCCACCATTAATGATAGTAGGCCTTCCAATCACCACTGGGATAAAATCAAATAAATCCGTGATTTCCTTACGTGGAATCTTTGTTAGACTACAATATTTTTTAAGAAAAGATTCCATCACTGTTGCTGTAGCATAAATTGTGATTTTGGATTCTTCTAATATCTTTTGGAAGGTTCCTGCATCATGGTCTGCATGGCAATGGGTAAGGATGATAGAGTTAATAAACTTAGGATTTACATTGGACTCCCTCAACCATTCCGTTGAGTTTACAGGTGGGTCCACCATGATTCCTTGGCCATTCAACCAAATGATAAAGCCAGAAGTGTTGTCACTTGGGTCAAAGCCGTGTGACGGTCCAAGGCAGGTGATGCCAATGAGTGGTGGTTGGAAAGGTTCTTCTAATCGTTTTCCAATATCATATTTGACATGGAAATCTACTTCACCTGGGATTTTGGTTTTTTTATCACCATCCACAACAAGGAATTCATTGGAGGGGAGTTGTTCGATTGTGATTCCACCAAACTTTGCTTTGTGGGAATCATCAAACAAAACAAATTCCACCACTTCTTCCATTGACTTATAACTACGAAAGTATGCCATTTCGGCTTTGATATCGGGAAACCCATAACTCTCAGCACCATCGATAAATTCAGAAGATAGATTTACTTCTTGAGGACCCATAAGCGATTCCCCAAGAACAATGGTTAGCTGTTCTTTCTGTTCAGCAGAACAAACGATAAAGGTTTTTTTGCCACCACGAAAGAAGAAATTAAAATAAATGGGGAATTCAAGTTCGGCAATTGAGATGCCTTTTTCCACATGGAAGAACTTGTTAGGGAGGACAAACACCAAAGGGGTTTGTTTTTCTAACCCCATGGTGTCCTTAATTGTTTCAGGAGGGGATCCGAACTGGATATACCCTTCTGATGTATCGACTAAATATCCCCCTCTAGGGAGTGCTGTAAAACCATTCGGTTCGGAACTGACCATTAGGGGATAATTTATTTCCTACTTGTGATTTTCTATAAATTTTTTAATTTGCGGTTTTGGTAAAGCACCAATTGCTTTGTCTACTAAAACTCCATCTTTATAGAGAAGCAGAGTAGGGATGGATTGGATACCGAGCTCCTGCGCTGTCTTCTGGTTGAAATCAACGTTTAGTTTTGTAATTTTGATATCCGCCATTTCTTGTGAAAGTTCATCAAGTACAGGAGCAACCATTCTACAAGGTCCACACCATTCTGCCCAACAATCCACTAAAACCACGCCATTTGCAGTTTCTTGTTTGAAATTGGCGTCATTGATTTCTGTAAGTGCCATATTTCGAAATCTCCTTTTGAAACGTATAACCTTTCTATAAACTAGACTGGGGATTCTAGGGAAAATCGTCGATTATTGTTTCTTTTTTTTCTTTTTATCGTCGGATTCGAGGTCCGTGATCTTTTGTTGGAAGGACTCAATGAGTGTTTTCGTTTTTTCCAAATCTTCATTTTCGCCGGTAATTTGGAATATTTTGCGGTTCATCTCGAGCATTTCCACAGAATGTTTCAAATCTGTGGAATCTTGTGTTGACATTTCAAATTTAGATCGATAGTCCTGGGCCGCTTGGTTGGCAAGTTCGATGATGAGGTTAAAGTGTTCCTTTCTAATATAATAGTAAGGATTTTCTAAATCTTGTTCTTTCTCGTAGGCGATAAAATCAAAAAGATTCTTAGTACATGCCGCCACACGGAAATTGATATCAGGCCAAGACCATTTCCATTTCGAATTGGTACCAAAGGCAGTTACCGTTTTTTTCATGGCTTGCAGTAAACCTTTGATGAGGTTCAATCGTTGTGTAGGTGTAAACCTTTCAATTTTCGCAAGTAGTTCTTTGTTTTCAGATAAAGATCCATCCACATTGTTTCCAACTGTTTTTTCAATGTATGAGATGCAGTTATAAATTTCTTTTCTGGCAGTTTCTAAGTAGTTGTTATTGTTGATCTCAAGGATGGCAGTGGAAAGTTCATTGATCACAATACAAGTGTTAATCGTTTTGATCGAATTGATGGCAAGGGAGATGTTAAAGTAAGGTTCCATATCCTTACTTTTTTTGGCTTGGACTTTGAATATATTGGCTTCTTTTTTTAACTCTTCGAGGTAGTTTTTGAAATCTACCAATTTGTCATTGAAGTCAGCTTTTTTTTCCTTCGTGATGGCCATGTCTGGTTTCATTTTCGGCAGAAAGACTTGGTTTTGTCCATAAAAAACGTCGACCTGGACCCGAGTTTGCCGAAACTGGAATAGAATGGAAAATACTCCCCGTAAACGAAGGGATCTCCTTGATTTACTCGACACCTACAAATACATGAACCAGGCCATTTTCTGGGATTTTTTGGATTTGGACGGGCGTTGGGACTTTGCCAACGGTTGGTTACACCTGAACCACCCTGAGGACGAGTGGCGGGTTCGGGCATCGGAGCAATTCCCTCCCATTCGCCCAGAAGGCACAGACCACTAACCAAAAAAAGGTCAGCAACTGCTAACACATTGTAGTTTTTGATCCAAACAATTCACCCTTTCAAGTAGAAAGGGTTTAACTTCCTAATAAAATCCTATTTCATCCTCTGATCCTTTTTACCAAAAGTTGGACTTTCGTTTTTTGATCCATAAACGAAATAGCAATCCGACCCACACCAATGAGGGTTTTGTTCCTTATAAATTTGAATTTGCAAAAGTGAAATTTTACGAGAAGGGGGAAAGGTAAAAGATCGTATGAAAAAGAAGTAAATCCAAGACCTTTGTATCGGTCTTGGATGGAGTGAAATTTTTTTAGTAAGTGATCTTTAAGTCGGAGATATCGATGAACTTACGGAATAACAAACTGTTTGTTGGTTTTTTGGTATCAAACACAAGTACTGCCACTTTGTTGAAACTTAAGAAATTGGGACGGTACTGAGTGTAGTGGTGGCTTGTGATGGTTGTCTTATACTTGTTATTATAAATCGTATATGTGTGTTTTGGAAGTGTTTCGTGGACTTGGCGTTTTCTTTCATCCTCTGTTTGAGCCACATAATTATAAATCACTTGTTTTTCTTTAGAAGGTCCAGTTTCACCAAACAAAGTGAAGGGGAGAGCTTTTGCATTGTTTTTACATAGGTAATCGACTACTTCCGTGAATGTAGGTTCAGGCATCTCTGCTTCAAAACCAGCAAAATGGCGTTTTTCCATTTCTTCTTTTTTCTTTGCATATGTTTCTTCACCCCAAATTTCTTTTGCAGTGAATGGAGTTGGCATAATATTAGAAAAATATAAAGTTCTTTCGTCTTTTTCAGGGTCAGCTTTACGCCAAGCTGGGTAAGGAACAAGTCTTCTCTCGTCCTTATTCACACGGTCACCTTCAAAACCAGCTAACACAAAGATAGAATATTCTTGGTTTTCTGAAACTCTAGATTCCAATTCCACTTGAACATCTAAAAATTCACCTTTACCCGTATCTGCATGTCGTCTAATAAAACTAACGTTCTTTAAACGGATCCTTGCATCATATATAGAGAGTGGATACAAATCCCGGTTGTCTTTGGAAGAAGTGGCGGAAACTTGTGTCCCTTGTGGATTCCCAGATTCTTGTGCGAAAAGCGCAAAAGTGAGAAGGGTGAATGAAAGAGTGAATAGTGTTTTGTTCATGTTCCGACTACCAATTTGGTTTATACAGTTAGTATCGAAGAAATGCCCCAGAAAAATTAGGGAATTTAGGCTTTTTTCGGCCGATTGTTTTCGTCCACAAAGACTACCTTGGGTTTGTAATCGTTCGGGAGGTCCTTTTCTTCCACTTGCCCGTAGGTGATGATGATGACTTTGTCACCTTTCATCCCGAGCCTTGCGGCAGCTCCATTCAAACAAATGGTGCCTGAACCTCGTTCGCCCACAATCAGATAGGTTTCGAATCGGGCACCGTTATTCACGTTCACCACACTCACTTGTTCATAGGGTTTCATCCCTGCCATGTCCATTAAGTCTTGGTCAACAGTGAGGCTACCTTCGTAATGGAGTTCTGCCTCGGTGACGACAGCTCTATGGATTTTGCCTTTGCAAACGGTGATGATCATTCTGACCTCTCAAATAAAACTCTAAACATTTTGCCCGATAGATTCAAAAGGCTTTTTTGGACAAGAACATGTATTTTCGTATTGATCCGGTCCACAGAAAACGGAATTGCATCAAATAGGGGTGTGACAACATAATTTTCGTATAAATTCGGGTAATGGCGATTTTCATCCACCACACGACCTCGGAAAGCTTCAACGACTTTCATCATCACTCGTTTTTCTTCTTTGGATAAAACGAGTCCATCCAATGGTTTCTGAAACCGGAGAGAAAAACCTTGGATCCCATTCCCTTCAATCTTGGGAACCACTTCGATATGGCCTTTTTCTTTTAAATACAAAAGGGCTTCGTTCAGTTTGACGGGGTAGGGAGAGTCTTCTAAGTGGATATAGTCTCCTCTTGTGATCATCTCCGCATGTTTTTGGAAATGGACACCATCCGAATAGTAAAGTAGCTTCGCTAAATCTAGGCGAGCTCGACCATTCGGTGATTTTTCGAGGATCCAAAGGATCGCATGACAAAGTTTCTCTATCAAAAAGGACTACCTTCCTACTCTTTCCCGACAATGGTTCCCTACCAAAGATACTTGGATTTCCAGGAAAATTCCAGGAAAAATCGAAGGGAATCCATGCTCTTTTTAGAACACAGTCCATGTTTGACAGGGGGCATAGGTGCGAAAGCGGAAAATCTTTTGGTTTCTAAGGAGGTACTTTCGAAGATGGGAGTGGAGCTCATTTCCCTACCTCGGGGAGGGGACTTTACTGCCCATGAACCTGGGCAAATTGTCGGTTACCTCCATATCGACCTTAAAAAAAGGAATCTCAGTTTGGGCGATTTTTTACGAAACTTAAACGAAAGTTTGGTGGTCGGAGTCAAAGAAACTTGGGGACTCACAGTCGTCGAAAATCCGAAAGCTCCAGGACTTTATACGGAAGGAACAAACAAAAAACTCATCTCGGAAGGGGTGTATGCGAAGTCGTATTTTACTAGTTTTGGTTTTGCCCTGAATGGTACCAATTCTCTCTCCACGTTCTCACTTATCAATCCATGTGGTGCGAGGGCTGATGAGATGACTTCGTTAACAAGACTTGGTCTCTCGGATCAATTCCCTACAAAACGAATGGAATTTGTTCGGCAGTTTGCCACAACCTTTCTTTCCCTTCTCCCTTAATCTCGAATTTCTTACGGCATTTCTTCGGATTTGGCCGAAAAGTAAAAGGGGGATCCATGAAATATTCACGTTTTTTTCTATCCTTTCTCTTATTTTTTATCCTCTCGGAAACCCTTGCTCTCAGTGGGGTGGTCTGGACTTTTTATGAGTCCTTACAAAATGCTCTCGTACAAGAACAATTTATTTCTGATCATCGGGCACGCGATTTAAGTTTAGCTCTCGCAAAAAGTGCAGAACAACGCTTAAATAACGAAGGTTATGTGGAAATTGAAAAAATGTTCCAGAGGTATGTGGATGAATCCAAAAATGACCCGGAGCAGTTTCGTTTTTTAAAAATTAGTTTGTATGCTCCTGATGCAACTTTACTTGTTTCAACGGATACAATTTATACACTAGAAGAACTCCGAAAAAGAAAACCAGACGAAGAACTTTCAAAATCTACCTTTTTTCGAAAAGGGATACGCATGAAAAAATGGGAATGGTCTGAACCTGAAAATGGAGAGAACCCTATTCTCAATTCCAAACGGGATCCAAAAGTTCGGGATGGTTTTCAGTGGGTTGTTTCTTACTTACCCCTTGCAAAGTCGAATACGGTTCGGTTGACTTCTCCGTTATACAAACCGGGAACTTTAGATGTATCTGGGCTCATTATCCTCGTGTACGAACGTGGGAATTTAGGACTTTTGTTTGAGAACCAATGGAAACTTGCAGAGTGGATGGTGTTTAATTATGCGCTAATTGCACTGGTTGTCAGTTTACTCTTAACAGGGATTTTTGTCGCCTATACGATGTTTGTCACTAAAGACCAGTTGGAACATACAGAAACTGATGGAACCTTACCAATCTTTCAGAAAAAAACATTGGAAACACCGGAAAGTCAATTAGACCAAGTGAGTGACTCACAAGTACTAGGGCAACAAATCCAATCAACAAATTTGGACACTCAATCATCCGATGTAGAGGTACTACCTGGTGGACCAGTTGTGAACCAATTTAAAATCGATACAAATGAACAAACAATTCAAGATGCAATCTTTTTAGGATAAATTATGGAATCATTAGATAAAGTATTTTCCATTCAATTGAAAGGTGGTTTAGACGGAACCAGTGCCGATGATTTTTACCGATACTTTGAATCGCAACTTAACAAAGGGTATCGTAAATTTTTATTCCAAATGGGAGCATTGGATTACATCACTTCAAATGGAATTAGTATCCTAATTAAAATTCATAAACAAATTCTGAAGGCAAATGCAGTGTATGCAATTTATGGATTCAAATCAGAAGTCGAAGATGTCTTAAAACTCTTAGGACTTTTTGATAAACTTCCTATTTTTAGAAATCATAATTCTGCTGAGTCATTTTTATTACAAGTGGATGTTTCTCCAAAGGAAACGGAATCAAAAGAAGGAATGAAAAATCGTTCGGACATGGTTCATTCTGAAAAATCTTCACAACCGAAATCAGAAGAGAATCAAATCCGTTTTTATTTTACAGGAAAAACAAAAGTAGAGGGAAAACATACATCTGAATCGGAACCAGTTTCAAAGTTAGAATCCATCCAAGAAGTATCCACGGAATCCAAATCGAATCCTTCCCGAATGGAATCAGTACTGGAAGAAAAATTAAACCAACTACGATTGGAAATTAAGGATTCTTTAAATACAGAACTTGAGAGAAGGTTTTCTCTATACAAAACGGGGAAAGACCAGGATACCAAACTGGCACAAATTCCAAATTATATCCAATCGAAAACGAAACAGCTGGAAACGATAGAAAGGATCATTCAATGTGAGGTTTGTGGCACTCGTCTTCGATTATCAAAATTTGGAAAACATGAATGCCCGAGTTGTAAAACACAATTCCAACTCAGTCCCAATGGTTCCATCCGTTTCCTTGAAAAATTAAATCCAATTTAAATTCTGGTCGTATGACAAACCAAGTCCCTGGGAAAACTTCGAGTACGAAACGCTCCCTTGCTTTATCGTTTTATACCTTCTTATCTAGAATTTTAGGTCTCATACGCGACCATTTTATGGCTGTTAGCTTTGGCACAGGAATGGTAGCATCTGCTTTTAGCGTGGCATACCGACTTCCCAATATGTTCCGAAACTTACTGGCAGAAGGAACGTTAAGCCAATCGTTTATGCCTATTTTTTCTGAATATGAAAAGATAGGTATACTGGAAGCGCGTGTGATGGCAGGTACAGTTCTCAGTTTCCTTTTCCTTTGTTTGTCCATATTTGTTGCCTTTTTTTGGTTTTTTGCCGCTCAATTTTTACCAACATTAGTGGGTGGGTCACCTGAATATGGAAACTTAGTCGTAGAACTCTCGTTAGTTTTGTTTTTTCTCATCATGACAGCTAGTTTGTCTTCGATTTTTATGTCGATATCAAACTCTCATCATAAATATTTTGTCCCTTCTTTATCTCCCATTATCCTTAATTTTAGTTATCTGATTGTATTTTTGTTTGTTTTTCCTTTTTATCACGAAATAAGAGACCGAGTTTTTTTACTCGCCTATGGAATTGTTTTTGGCGGGGTATTACAACTCCTTGTACAAGCATGGTTTGTGTTTCGTAATGGGTATGGTCCTATCTTTCGATTGGATTTCAAACACCCTGCAATCAAAAAGATTTTTAAACTGATGTTACCTGCGGCGCTTGGTGGAAGTTTCTATCAAATTGGGCTTCTTGTAGACATTTTCCTTGCCAACTACATCCAAAACCAGAACCCGGGGCTTGGTGCAGTTGTGAGTTTGGATTATGCCCAAAGGTTAGTGCAACTTCCTACAGGGATCATCGGCGTAGCACTTGCGACAACCATCTTACCTTCCCTCTTAAAAGATTTACGGGAAGGTCGTGAAAAAAATGTTCCGAATGAAATTGCAGATGTATTGTCGTTTGCATTTTTTTTGACATTACCGGCAAGCATTGGTTTGGCTGTCCTTGGCGAAACTGTTTTGGATTCGATATATTATGGGGGTCGTTGGGACCATCTTGCTACACTCACTGCTTTTTTCCCACTTGTGTTTTATTCCTTGGCAATACCATTTTATAGCATCAATAAGGTTCTCGTTTCTTCGTATTATGCTTTCTCCGATACCAAAACCCCACTTCGTATCCAGTTGGTTTCATTTTTCTTAAGTGTGGTAGTGAGTATTAGTCTTATGTTTTTTTTGAAACATTCTGCCATTGCACTTGCTTCTGCTCTGAGCGCAGTTGTGACATCATCGTTGTTACTTTTTTATCTAAAGGCACACCAAGTGAGTATTCCTTTTGCGACAGTCGGTAAACGTGTGTTAAAGATGGTGCCAGCCCTCTTTGGGCTTTTCTTTTGGCTAGTATTTGCAGAGTGGGTAATCAAACCAAATTTACATAGTTTGGAAAACAATGTTTTTGAATTAAGTTATGCAAATCTCAGTCGTTTGAGCCTCTGTGTTTCCATTCTCCCTGCAGTTATCATTTATTTTGGAATTGCGACCAACACAGGTCTTTCCGAATCTGAAATCATTTTGGGCAAGTTTTTACGAAAGTGGAAACAAAAACCAAAGTCATAATCTATGAATCAATTGTTGACTTTGGGTTTGGCATTGATACGAGAACGGTAACGAAAACGGAGAGAAACCTGACTACAGATTCACTCCGTGCTTCGTTACAATTAGTTTTTTAGATCTTTGGATTAAAATGTTTAAGCATTGTTCGGGGATAGTTTGGAAACTACCGTCTCACATCGTTTGCAAAGAGTCCCTTCTTTTTCCGAAACATGACGCCAACAACGTGGGCATTCCGCATATTTTGGTTTTCGGATTTGGATGGAACCAGTTTCACCCTTCCATTCAGAAAATACTTCTTGGATTTCTTTTCCATCAAAACTGACATGCGACACTACAAAAAATAATGCAAGTTCCTCTGGTGAAAAAGAGTAACTGTCTTTATCACCTTCAATGATCACTTCAGCTTCTAATGACTTACCTAGTTTTCCCAGTTTTCTTGCTTCTTCCAAAGCTTTTTGTACATCTTCTTTGGTTGCAAAAACAGGTTTCAGTTTGGTTTCAAGAGTTTCATCGATCCACTGGGTTAAATCTGAAAAATCAGAATAAAAAACAGAATCTTTTTTTCCAAATGTTGTCCAAACTTCTTCTGTGGTAAACGAAAGGATAGGGGCTAAAAGTTTAGTGAGGACCTCTAAAATCAAAGCCAGTGCATATTCGGAAGACCTTCTTGTTTTCGAATCTTTGGCATCACAATACATTCGGTCTCTGATGATTTCAAAGTAGTCTTGGCTTAAATCGACAGTACAGAAAACAAGTACCTTATGATACACTTGGTGGAACTGGTAGGAATCATAAAGTTTTTTAACATCTTCATTCAGTTTAGCCAGTTTGTGTAAATAGTAACGATCGATAGTTTCGAGTTCTTCTTTTTTTAAGTTCCAAGAGAGGGTATCTGCGTTTGTATTTCCCAGTAGATACCGGAATGTATTGCGGATCTTACGATAGGCTTCTGAAACAGTTTTGATGGAATCTTTTCCAATTTTAACATCATCTCGGAAGTCTTGGGTGCTCACCCAAAGTCTTAATATATCGGCACCGTATTGGTTAATGATATCTGTTGTTGGATTGATCACATTTCCAAGGGATTTGGACATTGCATGACCTTTGTCATCTAAAACATAACCATGTGTGAGAACAGATTTATATGGTGGAGTTTTACGAATCGCCATAGAAGGCCAAAGGGAAGATTGGAACCATCCTCTATGTTGATCAGATCCTTCTAGGTATAAGTCTGCTGGTTCTTTTCCAATTGAATCACCAAACACAGCAAAGCTGGAAACTCCAGAGTCAAACCAAACATCTAAAATATCCTTATCTTGTTTTAGATCTTCTGAACCACAATTGTTACATTTGGTTCCTTGTGGTAATAAATCCTTTGCTTCTTTTTCATACCAAACTTCAATCCCTTCTTTTTTGACAATTTGAATGAAGTGTTGGATGGTTTTGTCATCCAAATGTGTCTGCCCACAAGACTTACAAGTAAAAGAAGGGATAGGTACACCCCAGTTCCTTTGGCGCGACAAACACCAGTCAGGTCTTGACTCCACCATCGAACGAATCCTTGTGATCCCCCAATCTGGGATCCATTGTACTTTGTCGATGGCTTTTAGAGATTCTTCCCTGAGTCCATTATGATCGATGGAAAAAAACCACTGAGGTGTTGCCCGAAAAATTAACGGTTTTTTACTCCTCCAACTATGTGGATAGGAGTGTGTGAATTCTGAGAAATGAACGAGTGCATTTTTTTCACGGAGTAATTCGACAATTTTTGGATTGGCATCCCAAATTTTGATTCCCTTCATCATTTCAAATTCGTCCGTATAACGGCCGTAATCGTCTACTGGGGAAAGTGTTGGTAAACCTGCTGCCATTCCCACACGGTAGTCGTCTGTTCCATGTCCTGGTGCGGTGTGAACACAACCTGTTCCTGCATCGAGTGTGACATGATTTCCAAATAGAGGAATGGACTCTCTCTCTAAAAATGGATGTTGGAAAATCATTTGTCTTAAGTCATCATTAGTTAGGGATTTGATTTTTGTAAGAGTGATCCCCGTTTTTTGTTCCACCGCTTCTTTTAATCCATCGGCAAGAATGAGTCTTCCATGGTTGTCGGATTGGAAAAGAGAATAGGCGAGTTCTTCATTGAAACAAATCGCAAGGTTTGCAGGAAGGGTCCAAGGAGTTGTGGTCCAGATAAGACAATACGTATCCGTTTCGCCTTTAACAGCAAATTTTACATAGATGGATGGAGATACGTGGTTTTGGTATTCGATTTCTGCTTCTGCATGAGCCGTAGCAAGATCGATGCACCAGTACACTGGTTTTTTCCCTTTATAAATATATCCTTTTTCAAACAGAGAACCGAATACTTCCACAATCCTTGCTTCGAATTCTGGAGCCATGGTTAGGTATTTATTGTTCTCATCCCAAAAACAAAGGAAACGATTTAGGTCATCCCCTTGTTTGCCTACAAACTCAGTGGCATACTCACGGCATTTTTTTCGGAGTTCACTTGGACTTGTATTTCTTGCTTCTTTACCAAGATTCTTTAACACCTGTACTTCGATGGGAAGTCCATGGCAATCCCAACCAGGGATCATATCCGTTTGGAATCCACTTAAGGTTTTCGATTTGATGATGATGTCTTTTAAAATTTTATTGAGAGAGTGACCCACATGGAAGTTACCATTAGCATAGGGTGGTCCATCATGTAATACAAACGAAGGTTTTGATTTACGAATTTCCTTCATCTTTTGGAAAACTTTTTGGTCTTTCCAAATTTGTATTTGGCCTGGCTCACGTTTTGCCAGGTCGGCTTTCATGGGAAAATGAGTCTCCGGAAGGAGGACTGTTTTTGAATAAGGATTTTCCGTTTCTGGTTTGGCCATCGTAAGACCAATGTTTGTCATCTAGGCCAGAGAGAAAACGGAAAAAAAATCTTTAGTTCTTAGAGTTTGACACGTACCTTAGGGAGTTCGTCCCGTAGTCTCACCACATCTGATTTTTCCAGTAGGGTCTTTTGCAAAACCAGATGTTTTAGGTGACCAAGTTTTGCCAGGTTTTTAGGAAGGGTTTTGTATTCCCTCATGAGGGTAAGGTCTAGAATTTCTAAACTGGGAAGAGAAGCGATCACCTCAACGTCCGCCTCTGTTAGTTGCACTTTGGTTTCGTCAAGGGCCAAAGTTTTTAGTTTTTTCAAACGAGAAATGACAATGGGAATTTCTTTCAGTTCCGTCCTTCCAAGTAACAAAACTTCTAAGTTTTCTAAATTGCCAATTTCATCTGGCAAAGATTGGATAGGGTTTCCAAAAAGATTTAAAATCTTTAATTGTTTGAGGTTTCCAATCTCTTTTGGAAGTATCTTTAATGAATCATATTGGAGGGTAAGTTCTTCTACTTTTGTCAAATTTCCAATTGATGAAGGTAAATTGCCAAACTCTTTGTTGGAAAGATTGAGAACACGATCCTCTTTGTGTTCTAAAATCCATTCTTCTGCATTCACAACTTTTTTATTACATTGTAACAAGATGGAAGTGAACAAAAGGACTAAAAGCGCATTGTAATTAAAAGACTTCATAAAACCAACTTTATCATTTCAGATATTTATTATAGCCAAATTCTAATTCCCGGATAATAAACTGTATGTAATCCATTTGGTCACGGTCAGATTTATACAAACTCGCTTCTTTACGGTAGTATTCTGCCAATTGTGTGCGAAATAATATGGTACGAAAGTCTGATTTGGAGAGGATGAGTTCTTTTGATCGATTTTTTAATTGAATTGCTTCCGGGATCTTTATCACAACAGAAATTTGTAAAATCGCATGTTCAATCTCAGCTACAATTTTATTGGAGTCTTTGTTTTTTTCTGAAGGTGATAATTGGAATTTGATATCTTCAACACAATCTTCTATATGATTGCGTAATCGTTTGTAATCGTAAACCTTTTCGGCTATACTATTGAATTTTTTAGGGTAAATGAAACTTTCTGCAACCTTGGCAATGTTTAGTGATCTATTTTCTTTGGGAGACTCTAGTTTTGGTTTTTCAAAATTTTGTTTTGGTTTTCCATCCTTTCGATACAAATAACCTAAGATCAGTCCAAGAATAAAACTTACAAAAAATCCACTGGGTATGTATTCCAAAGAACCAATAAGGAGTGATACTACCGTTACAACAGATGCAAGTGTTAAAAAACTAAACACACCAATTGGAACATGGAACTTCTCTTGTAAGGCAGAAAACGAAATTGAAGGTTCTTTTTTGTTCGTAGGAAGGTTTTGATTTTCTTCTTCCATGATTTCCTTCGATAGATCTTCTTTGTCGACGGATACATCGGAACGATTTTTTAGAACCGTCCTGATTTGGTCGAGGATAGGAAGTTCATTTCGGTAATCCGCGCTTGTTTTTGCAAGTTTGAAGGTATTTTCTTCAACTTTGGAAAGATATTTTTGGTCGAGTGCGAATAATACATGAAAGTTTTCGTCTTTCATTTCCAAACATCCATAAGTATCAGAAAGAGTTTTGACAATTTTTTCTATGGCTCTTTTTTTTTCTAATTCTGAATTTATATTTAAAGTTTTGATTTCAGCGTATAAATTTAGTTTGGTGAGTGTCAGAGTGTTTTTTGTGTTTTCTTCTATTTTTGTACTAAGTTGTTGGATCAGTGAAAATAATTCATCTTCTGCATCTTCTTTTTTTTGTTCTGTAAGGAATCGAGAAAGTTTATTTAAGATCGTGATACTTTCTTGGATGCCATTTTTCACTCGCAAAGAATCTTCGCTTGTGAATAATTCAAATGGAAATTCTCCAAGTAAATTTGTAAATTCTTGGACCATTGGTTGGGTAAAATTTAAAAGTCCTTCCGTTTTCGTAGGAAGTTTTGTTTCCATTGTTTCTAACTTTTCTAAAAAACTTTCATATTTGTTTTCTTTTGCTAACCGTTTGAGATAAGGAAAGGCAAATTGTCTGAGGCCATCAAGTTGTACAGCTAAATGTTTGGAATATTCCGGATGGTGCGAACCATTAGGTAAAACAAAATGGTATCCAGGGACTACCTCAACTAGTTTCGCAGTTTCTTTGCCACGTGTCACAACATCGATAATAAAATCTTTGGTTGGTAAAGGACCAAAAGGTTCAATACTTGATCGAAGGATAGATTCCAATTCGGATTCAAAACTAAGTTTGGTTGGGAAGAAATACACTTTTCCTTTTTGATCGGACCGAAGTAAAATGGATCCTGGATTTTCTTCTTCTAATTGTAGATCGCGATTGGATCGATTTTTAAGTAAAGAATCCACCAAATCAATGCTATACTTAAAACAAGAACGTCGGAAAGGAACCACATCTGTTTTTTCTTTCGATTGTGGTGAAATCATACTCAAGCGGAAAATAAGTTTTTGGTCCACTTGTAAAATAAAAGGATAAAAATAAACGACAGCTTCTTTGTTGTGTTCCGTAAGCCCTGCAAGTTCTTTTAATGCTTCTTTGATGGCGACATTCGTTTTATGAGCTTCTGTTAGTTGAACTTGTTTGGACAGAAGTTCTGGAATTGAATCCAATGTGAGAAAAAGCGTAGGTGTAATTTCAGCACTTCCATGCATTTCCAATCGTCTGTGCCGGACTCGTAATTCTTCCAAAATCGCTTGGGAAGTGAGGGAATAACTCGCTATGTTTTTGGGTAAGGAGATAAAATAAGATGGTTCGGAAACACTGCCTGTGAGTGGGCTTTCTGTTTCCCCTAGATCTGAAAATGGTTCCAAAATGTACCTGCTAAGACACAAGTTTACAGGAGATTTTCCCAAGAGCAAGAGAGAAAGTTGCGGGAATCTCTAGAAATGAATAGAATTTCATGGATCAGGAAATTCCTGAAGTCCCAACAAAATTCCTTGGATCATATCGTATTGTCGTTAAAATAACCAAGTGATAGTGGGACATCTGCGAAAGTAGAATATAGTAAATGGGATAAATTGGAAAATGATGTTCCATACAAAATTTATTAACTGGTATTTTTATCGAGTGATGCGTCTTATAGTATATGGATTTAAGATTGGCAGCGGTTCTTCTAGAACGCCAAAAGAAAGTTGATACATTTTTTGTTTGGGCTATTTTTGCTCACATTCCCCTCGTTCTGTTACTCTCTCTAGGTTACGGTGCAACCTTAGTTGTTACTTCTTCTGCTGTTCTCATTACAGTATTATCGTTTTTATTTTACAAATTCTTTCGCGGAAGTTTTTTCTTAAGAGCTTGGAATGGAGCCGCTCTTATGTTATTTAGTGCTCTTCTCATCCAAGCTCAATTTGGCCGAATTGAAATGCATTTTCATGTTTTCAGTGCACTTGCGATTTTGTTTGTTTATGAGGATTGGCGAGTTTTACTCGTTGCTGCATTAACAATTGCAATACATCACTTGGTTGGTAACTACTTGCAAGAGTTTGGCGTAACTCTTTTTGATACAAAGATAATTGTTTATAGTTATGGTACAGGTTTAGAAATTGTCATCACACATGCGTTATTTGTTGTGATGGAAACTGGAATTTTGATTTATTTTTCTTTTTTATCAGTAAAAGATTTAAGAATACAAATTGAGACCCAAACAAACTTGGAGACTGTCATGGCTGGTGTTACAGCCGCCATTGATGAAGTATCTCATGAGACAAAGATGTACTTGGAAAACTCGAATCAAATTGCAAAAGCAGTTCGAGAATTCGAATCCTCGTTCCAAAACCAATCCTCTTCCATCGAAGCAATTTCAGCTGCGACAGAAGAAACCACTGCTTCTAGCCAATTGATTTTAGAAGGTAGCAACAGGCAAATCAAAGAAGTCAAAACAGTGGAAGAGTTAAATCGAAATTTATTCAATATGAACGAAGGATTTGTGAAATCATTAGAAGTGATGCGTTCCAAAATCCAAGAATCTGCTGAAAGTGTCAAAAAAACAGAAACAGAATTTTCAACATTGTACCAATCAATGGAAGTTGCTGTTGATGATTCTGAAAAAATGGAAGAGATCTTGGATTTAATTTCAGACATTGCAGAAAAAGTCAACTTGCTCTCGTTAAACGCATCAATTGAAGCGGCAAGAGCAGGTGATGCTGGAAGAGGATTTGCAGTAGTGGCATCCGAGATATCAAAACTTGCTGATTCCACGGCAGAAGCAACAAAGAACATTTCTACGATCTCAGGAAAAATAAAGTCTGCGATCCAAATCAGCTTCAAACAATCCAATCAAATCAACCAAACTGTACAAGGGTTTGTGAAATCAATTTTGTCTTCAGAAGCAGGTATGGGAGAGTTAACAGAGAAAATTTCAGGAACTCTATCTGCTTTTGAGAAACAAGAGAATGCTCTCACAACATTGGATCAAATTGCTCAAGAAATGCAACTTTCTAGCAAAGAACAATCAACTAGTATGATCGAAATTTCAAATTCGATTATGGATTTGAATTTAAAAACACAAACCAATTTGAATACTAGTTCTGAAATGATTTCCTTTATTGATAAAGGGAATGTAATATTTGAAAACTTAAAAGAATCAGTTGAAACACTTTCTGCAATGATTGGTGATGAAAAAACTGTTTAATGGAAGGAAACAACTCATTTTATGTTTCCTTGTAGTGATTTTTTGTTTAGCTCTAAGTTCCTTTATCCATTTTGTTTCTAGTTCGTACCGAAAAATTCCATGTGAACTTTGCCAGGTATCATTTCAATCCGAGCCTAAATCCAATTGGATTCTCATTTATCCTGGGTTAGTTGGATGTGGAAAAAAATGTCCAATGGCTCTCGAAGCATTACGTCAGTTTCGGGAAAGGTTTCCTAATACAAATTTCAGTTTTTACTTCTTAATAACTGATCCTAAGGAATCAGAAGAGGCTATTTCGAATTACTTAAAGTACTATGAGGTTTCCCTTTCCATTAAAGCACTTCGTCCCCAATCGGAATCTGAAATCAAAATGTATAGAAGGTTAGGTGCATATTTGCCGGAACATCCGGAATTAAAGCGAAGGGATGAACATGGGACTCAATTTTTTCTCATCCCACCAAATAGAACTGAAGTATATGCACTTCCCAAACTTGAAGAAAAAGATTGGATCCAAATCCAATCAGAAATTAGATCTCAATCTCACATGACCCTTTAGTGGATCATGTGATACACTTCCTTCATTTCTTCTCTGAGCAGTTTCATTTTGTTTGGAACATCGGGGTGGGAAATGTCTTCTGGATTGAGTAGATAATTTTCTGGTCCAAGTTCCCTGATCATCATCTTTGTCTGCCAAGTATTGTCTTGAGGCATGTTGATGTCAGAAAGATATGTATAATTTCTTTTGATTTCAGGTTTGATAAAATCGAGAATGGAATTGAAGTGATGGTCGTTATAAATTTTCCTTCCATCTGCCAATCGAGTGTAACCTCGTACGACGTAATCGATATAGACTACGTCACATTCAAAGGCTTCAAATAAAAAATTGATCGAGTCAAGAGGGATAATTTCTCCACAAGTAGAAATGTCAATGTCCACTCGAAAGGAACAAATACCATCAGGATCGGCTGCATCTGGGTAGGTGTGGACGGTGATATGAGATTTGTCAAGGTGCATGCTGACCTGAGCACTAGGAATGGGATTTCCACCACCTTTTACATCGCTCATTAGGACCATAGCTGATGCCCCTACAGGATCATAATCCTGTGCGGAAACAGATAGGATATTGGCATCAATTCGTTTTACGATCTCTTTTGAAATCTCTGTAATTTTACTCGCATTGTACTTATCATGGATATAACTTACATATCTACCTTTTTGATCGTCATCGAGAGTGATGCAAAAATCGTAGAGGTTAAAACTCAAAACTTTTGTCAGATTGTTGAAACCGGAAAGTTTGATTTTTTCTTTATCCATTGCTACCTGCTTGTATAAAGAACAGAAATTCGGTGATTAGGTAAGAAGCAACTGAAATAACAAAGGGGTTTTAGAAAAGTAATGGAAAACAAGATGGAATGGTGGAAACAAACTTCAATTTATCAAATTTACCCTTGGTCGTTTCAGGATTCGAACGGGGACGGGATTGGTGATTTAAAGGGAATTCTCAGACGTTTGGATGAGATCCAAGATTTAGGAGTGGAAACCATTTGGTTTTCTCCATTTTACAAGAGTCCTGGCGAAGATTTCGGTTATGATATTTCTGACTATACCTCCATTGATCCACGGTTTGGAACAATGGAAGATTGTGACCGTCTCATAAAAGAAATCCATAAACGTAAGATGCGAGTGGTCCTTGATATGGTGATGAATCATACCTCAGACAAACACCCATGGTTTTTGGATTCGAAATCATCGACAAATAGTCCAAAACGCGATTTTTACATTTGGAGAAAAGGTACTAAAAAAACTCCCAATAATTGGATCTCAATGGTTGGGAAATCAGGATGGAATTATGATCCAAATACTCAAGAATACTATTATAGTAATTTTTTATCCTTCCAACCCGATCTCAATTATCGAAATCCAAAGGTCAAACAGGCCATGTTTGGAGTTCTTGATTTCTGGCTAAAAAAGGGAGTGGATGGATTTCGCCTGGATATCTTCAATTCTATTTATAAAGATGAAAATTTCCGTGATAATCCATTTAGCTTACGATTTTTTCCAACACCAGATAACCACGATGAGGCGTTCTTCCAGAAAAAACAATTTAACCTTAATCTTCCTGAATCTTTTTCATTTGCTAAAGAAGTAAGGAAACATATTTCGAAATACAAACAAAAACCATTTCTCATTGGAGAAGTGAGTGGTTCTGACAATGTTCTCAAATCTTTTTTAGGAGAGAAAGCTGATGGACTTAATTTAGTATTTCAGTTCGAACTCATTCATTTTAAATACAAGGCAAAGTTTTTTAAAAACTTACTCGAGAAAAATGAATCCATTTTTCCAAATCCATACACTCCAACCTATGTTTTAGGGAACCATGACCAAAGGCGTTACATAGATCGGTTAGGTGGAGATATACGAAAAGCAAAACTACTGGTTTGTTTCCAATTTATGGCAAGGGGAGTTCCAATTGTATACTATGGTGAAGAAATTGGATTGAAAGAAGGTCGAATCTCGAATTTTTCCGGAAAAGATCCTATCGCAAAAATGAATCGATTTGTTCCTTTGTTTCTATCGAACTTACTTGGTATTTACATCAATCGAGATAATTGTCGTTTACCTATGTTATGGGATGATTCAAACAATGGTGGTTTCACCGATGGAAATCCATGGTTACCCGTTGGAACGATTGTGAAGGAAAATACTGTCAAGAGTCAAAAAAATGATCCGAATTCTTTATGGAATCACTACCAAACACTTTTTCATTTGCGTAAAAAATATGATGTGATTCGAGAAGGGAGTCTCGAGACAATTCCTACGGATCATGAAGATGTATTGTGTTTCAAACGAACCAATCAGAAACACACAATCATTGTGTATTTGAACTTTGGAGACAAAGAAGAGAGTTTGTTTCAAAAAGAAAAAGGGAAACCTATGTATGCCTTTGGTGGTGCCGCTGTGGATGGTGAAATTTTTCGCTTACCTGCACATTCAGGTTTGATATTTGAAATCTTAGAGAATAAATCCTCAAAGAAGTAAGTGATCTCTTAAATTTAGAATTTTTAAGATTTTTTGGATCTGCGGTTTTACATTGATAAGGAAAAGCCGCACTCCTTGTTTTTTAAACATTACTTTTTTGTATAAAAGTAATCCTAAAACGGCAGAGGAAACTTCTTCTACATTTGAAAAGTCTAGATAGATCAAACTTTCTCCTGCAAGAAAAAGTTTTGTCATGTCTTCTTCTAAACCTTGGGCTGAATATAAATCTAAACGATTGCTTTGAATTCGGTAACTTTTCTCTCTTGTTAATTCCGTAACCATTTTGACCCTCACAGAAAGATCTACGGAATCCAATCAAAATACCTTAGGCTTCATCCAAAAAAATGACGGTAAAGTTTTTGATTTGGATCTTGTTTTTTTGATCATTTCACTAAAGTTCCGTTAGGGATGGATATGGGAATTTCTTCCTTTGGATCCAAAAAATAAACGGTGTGACTCTTTCCATTGGTGCCACTTGATTGAAATCAAATCCCAAAGAAAATAAAAGATTACACCTGAATCCAATTTGGAATGACCCCAGGTACGTAAACCGAATGTATATCCAATCTCCGCGATTTTGTCTGTTTTAACCACACCTAATATTTCAAATAAAATTTTGTAACCACGAGGGTGGATTTTATCCTTTGTATCCAAATAAATCGATTTTGAAATACCAAAGAAACCACTCATAGGATCTGAAATTTTGACGGGGAATAACCATTCAGAAATCTTTGTTGCAAATAAACTTGCGAACTTACGTAGGATTGGAAAATTTCCATAACCTCCATCTTGGCTTCGTCGTGTTGCGACAACGATATCGTTTTCTTTTAGTAAACGAATTACATCTGGAATTTTAGAGTAGTCATGTTGGAAATCTGCATCTACGACAACAAACTGAACACCAGAAGCTTTGTCGTAACCAAAAGTAACAGCAGAACTTAAACCCTTTTCTGTGGTTCGAACAAAAGGTTTGATTCGTGTATCATATTTGGCCAATACTTTTGCGACTTCGAATGTCCCATCGGGAGAGTTATCGTCTACGATGATAATTTCAAAGGGAAGAGATGCTTTCTCTAAGATATTGGTTATTGTTTCAATGCAGTTTCTTATATTACCTGCTTCATTATAAGTAGGGAGTATTATACTTGTTAAATCTTTCATGACCGGTCATTCAACTTTTTATTAATTAAAAAAGCCCCTTTGTTAAATTTTTAATACAGGTTTCTCCTGCTTGGCAGGAATTGAGAATAGAACTAGAACATCCATCGAACAATTGGTATTGTTTTGTACAGAGGATTTCGCAGGCGAATTGTAGAAGTTTCGGATCTTGTTGTTTTTTTTGTTCTTCACTCAAACAACGATTCATCTTCTCACACATATATTTACATTGTGGTGCTTCACTTGAGGATACTTTCTGTCCAAATTTAGGAAGGTTATTTTTTGACAAATCCCAAATCGTCACTGAGAATAAGAGTAGGACAAGGATCCCATATTTTTTCATTTGAGACCTCCTTTTTTCCACAATGAAATTTCTGATTGAAATTTCTCTTTATCCATCTTTAAGATAGATCGAAACAACATTCTAGAATTCAATTGTAAGTGTTGTTTCCAATGATACCAATCGTTAACTTTTTCAAAATCTTTTGGTAGTGTTGCACCCACATAATTAATTAGATATTTTGTATTTCTGCAGTTTTCTTCAATTGTTAAGGGAAGTGCAAATTGTACCTTTGTATCAATTAATTTGTTTTGTACGTCCATTGCAGTCCATGGATTTTCGGCAACCACACAAATGGAATTGTTTTCAACTCCATTTGTTACTTCTTTTAAGTCGGGGTCTGACATTGGCTTCAATAGAAAGAATATTATCAGTGGGAGGAGAAAGATTTGTGCAAATAAAATAGCTCTCCATTTGAAGTTTTTGTTTTGGAAAAACCAAATAGAGCTGGTTAACATTAAAATTCCCAAAATTGAAAATATAAAGAGAAAAGGTAATCGAAGGATGATCGATATAAGTGTTAAAAGAAAATAGGCAATCAAAATTGTAAATTGATTCGTATTTGTCGTAAGGAGTGATTCCCATTTTACATTTAACATTGGGGGAAGTAAGAATAAAAAACTGATGAATGGAGTTACATAATAAGGATCTTTTCTGTTTGGGAGAAGGTGCAAAGTAGTGACCAAAAGAAAAAATACGAAGAACGTTATTACATAACTTTGGTGTTTTGTTTGGATTTGTTTTTGAATGTACTTTGAAATCAATTGGAAAAACACAATCGTAAAAGGAACCGTATACAAAAGCCAGCCAAACCATATGCGAATACCTGATTGGTTTGTTGCATAAAATTTACCTATGTTTTCAGTGATAAAGAAAAATCGAAGGAGATCTTTTCCCGAAGGGACATTGAAATATAAATATAAAATCCAAAAAATTGGTATCAGAAGAGTGAATACAAACGAAACAATAATGAATTTTTCTTTGATGATTCGATTCCATAGGATTGTAAGTTTTCCATTTCGAAACCGAATCACGTTTACGTAAAAATAACTTACGAGAAATAATAAAATATAAACATGTAGGATTGGTCCTTTTAATAAATAACCAATGCCTGATATAAAACTTCCTATGAGCAGATAATGAGCTTTATCGGTTCTTTTATACTGATAGAAAGAATAAAAGTAGAAAAGCAAAAAGAAAACCATCGCTCCTTCCATCATCAGAAGTCCAAAAAACTTCAACGATAAAAAGGAAAAACCAAATAAAGTCGCGGTCAGTAATGATTCTGTTTTGGAATTACGAATGAGATATACCAAATTGTAAATGAGTATTAAACTACCAATTCCAAATAAAACAGAAACCATACGTTCTGAAGCATAACTCACTCCAAAAATTTGGTCTGTAATCATTCCCAACCAGAATAGCAGCGGAGGTTTGTAAGGGTTTGGCAAACCTGATAAACTTGGAATAAGGTAACTACCATTTTCCAAACTTTCGCGTATGGAACGAATGTGCATGATTTCATCCCCTTGAGGGAATGGGGCATCTGGCGAGCCGAGTAAAGCTCCAAAAATGAACAGTAACAATACAAAAAGAAAGTAAACCATAAATGCCACTCTAGTCCATAAACAAAGATACTGACTAGTCAGTCAATGTATTAAATTTGTAATTTTCCAGAAAAATAATTTTGGATGGGAAATATAATAATTTTTCTAAAGGGAACTATTTCAATCCCAGTTGGTAATTTTTAATGTTTCCAATTTCTTTTTTCTGATTTGAATTTTTTTTATTCGCTTTCGGATAATTTCCTCTTTATTAAACAAACAAATTCTGTCTAAACTTGGTTAAATGTCTTTTTGGTTCCGCGATCATATCCTGCTTTTGAAACAGGGAGTTTCTCTTTTAGAAACTTTAACGGATGAGATATATTTAATAAAAATGCATGAGAATTCTTCTTCTACTGGGGAACACTTTCGCCACATCATCGAACACTACCATTTGTTTATAGAAGGTATAAACAATGGTTATATCGATTATGACAAAAGAAAACGGGATTTGGTTTTGCAATCCAATCGTTTGAGTGCCATTGATTCGTTAAAAAGTCTCGTTTTGTTATTTGAAGAAAAAGAGTTTCCTCTTGGTCCCCTTACTATTTCGCAAAATTATGATCCTAAATATCCAAAACCTATCGTAGGTTCCAGTGTGGAGCGAGAACTGATGTTTTTAGTTTCTCATACAGTTC
Organism: Leptospira bouyouniensis; assembly: GCF_004769525.1. Classification (NCBI taxonomy): domain Bacteria; kingdom Pseudomonadati; phylum Spirochaetota; class Leptospiria; order Leptospirales; family Leptospiraceae; genus Leptospira; species Leptospira bouyouniensis. Next base: position 285,344 of record NZ_RQFT01000010.1, read on the forward strand.
ATCACTTTGCGATTATTGGTTTTTTACTAAAGTCGTTTGGGATAGAGGTGCCACAAAGTTTTGGTTATTCACCTGCAACTTTATTTGCAAATGCAAAACCAAATTAGTTGTATTCCGATCTCAATAGTATTTGAATACAATCACTATTCAAATTGATTCTTTCCCTTTATACAAAGGTAGTTTGATATTTTAAATTATGTGAAATTGAATGGTGATTTGTTTACCAGTCAATAGGAAAATAATCTTTTAAGAATTTACCGATCCAATGTTTGCCAGTATTGACTCCATCAAACAAAGGATCAACAACTCTAGCGGCACCGTCCACAATATCAAGTGGAGGTTGGAAATCATGAAGGTCCTGTTTGCGTTTTGCGAGTTCAATCGGGTCTTCATCTGTCACCCAACCTGTATCCACTGCATTCATGAATATGCCATCTTTTGCAAAGTCTTCTGCTGACGTATGAGTCATCATATTGAGAGCAGCTTTTGCCATATTGGTATGGGGGTGGCGATCTTCCTTTTTAAACCTATGAAATTTTCCTTCCATTGCAGAGACATTGATGATATGTTTTTTACCTGTATTGTCCTTACGCATAAGGCTTACCAATCGGTTGCATAAAACAAAAGGTGCCACTGCATTGACAAGTTGCACTTCCAACATTTCTGAAGTATTAATTTCACCAAGTTTTAATCGCCAACTATTAGTTTTGCGAAGATCCACTTGTTGTAAATCCGCATCTAGTTTTCCTTCAGGGAATACTGCTTCGAGTTCATGTGAATTATCATGGGAATAGGGGATTTGTGATAAAGCAGCAGAAGAACGTATTCCAACACCTGGCGTTTTATGATTCCAACTCACTGCAAGTGCAGTTGCTGTGTCTTTCATTTCTGAATCGGAACGGTAAGTATCTAGTTCATTTTTACAATGCTGGTAAAAACTAAGAAGTTTCTGAACTTCACTAGGTAAATCAGAGATCGGAGTTTTTTCTGTTTCGAGTAAATGGGAATAAAAGCCAGGTGGTCTTCTTACAGTTTGTGCTGCATTATTGATGAGGATATCTAATCGTTCAAGGTGGTTTTCTAAAAATTTACAAAAAATTTCGACGCTTGGTGTATGTCGTAAATCCAATCCAAATATTTGTAAACGGTCTTTCCATAATCCAAAATCAGATTCCTTAGAAAATCGGACAGCTGAATCTATCGGAAACCTTGTTGTTGCTATCACTCTGGCACCAGCGCGTAACAAAAGTAAGGTAGCTTGGTATCCAATTTTTAATCGAGAGCCAGTGATGACTGCAACCGTTCCCCTTAAATCCGCAGTTTGATATCGTTTCGAGTAATTAAGTTCTGCACAATTGGGACACATCGAGTCATAAAAAAAATGAAGTTTGGTGAAGGGAGTTTTACATATGTAACATGGCTTTGGTTGTGACAATTCTGTTGCGTTGTCATAGGTCCAACCGGCAGAGTTGGAAATTTGTAATGGTGCTTTAAATACCGCAGATTCCCTAGCTCGTCTAATGCCAGTTAAAGAAGTTTTTTGTTTCTCCTGAGTTTTTAATGCCTGTTTTTTTTCAAGGCGAACCGTACGATTTCGTTTACGAACTTCGATTCTATCTGGTCTTGAAATTTTGCCACAGAGAATCATAAGTTCCAGTCGTTTCTCTTCAGGGATTGTGACGAGATCCTTAGGTGAATCTAAAAGTGATTTTAACTCACGAATTAAAGAATCTACGTCCATAAAACCAGAATTTTAGGAACATTTGGGTAAGCAACTCTCTTTGGATTTAGATTTTTTGAATTCTTATCTTACGTTTCCCAGTGAATCGAATCTGGCCATCCAAAACACAGGAATGTTCCATTTCTGACTGTAGGTCCTTTATTTGTTCTCGCATATTTTTAATGAGTTCAATTACATCCTTTACATCGTTGCAATGCAAACGATGTAAGAGTTTCTCCTTGTCGTAATAAAGGGCATGAAGCTGTTGTTCTAAAAGATACAATTGTGAATCTTCAGAAGGATTTTGATGATTCTCCGTTGAAGATTCTTCTAAAATTAATTCCCGGATTGGTTTTGTCAAAAACTCTTGTATCTCATTTAAGTCTTCATCATGGATCATAGGTTCTAATGCAATTAATATATATGTTGTTAAGGATGCCTTTATGATTAGTTCCGGATCTGCTTCCCCTTTATTAAAATTTTGATATTGGATTTGTGTATTTAGCTGTTTCCAATAACATTTAAGTTCAACATATTTTGAAAAAAGTAATACACTCAATTCTTCCTTCACTTCAACATCATCCAGAATATAGATGAATTGATGAATGACAGAATCGAACCAAGATTGAATATTTTTTTTGTTTTGATCTTGTTGTGAAAAACCAATTATCCAATCTTCAATGTTTTCTGTTACCGACCTTATAAAGGACGGACTAGTGAGTTTTTCCTTAATAATCATTAATTCCATATGAATTCCTTACCTAGTATTATTTTTATGGAATCTGTGATTCGGAATGTAAGCTGCACGAATCGATTCAATTTGAATGGAATTTGTTGGAACTTTTCTGTAGTTTTCTTTAAAGGAATATAAATAACTCAATTCTTTTTCTAATGATTCAAATTCTTTAATGATCAAATCAATATCAGAGGAACCTATTTCTGATTCAAGTTCCTCTTTCTCTTTGTACAAAGTGACAATCTGAGATTCCAATTGTTCTTCTTGTGAATTTTCCATTAACCATTAGACGATTTACTTTTTTAAAACAGAAATAATATTAAATTCTACAAGGATACTCCACGGACGTTTACTTTGGCCAATTCGAACAGGTTTTAATATTTTGACCATTTGGTTTGGATCGATATGCGTAAAACTATCACCTTTTTGGATTGCCATTAGACCTTCATTCGGGAGATTCTCAACTTTCATTCCTAATTTTTCAATTTCTGGATGAGATGCAAAATTTCCTTCGTAACTAACTAACGAGGTGCTTCCTACACCAAACAATTTATTCGGAGATAATTCTTTCTGTAATTGTTCAAGAGAAAAATCTGCCCCTAAAATTCCTGCAAATTTTGAGTGTAGGTATAAATTTGTCATAAGACTTGTCATCTTAACTGTTTTTCCCTCGATTGGATAATCATAAGGTTCCATCATCACATCTTCACCTAAATCACGAGGTAAGACATACCATTCATTCTCTCCTGGCACATCATAACCTTGTAAAGGTTCAATCGAAATTCGACCGGTATGTCTATGACAATAAGGTACAAATCTTCCCTTAGAATCATGCCCTTCTTTCGAAGCATAATTCTGATCATTTTCATCAATCACATTTGGTTCGCAACATATTGCATAAGCTAATTGTTGTTCGTTTTGTATTAGGTATTCTTGTAAAATGAGAAGAAGGTGCTCTCGTTTCATGCCAATATTGGCATGGACCAAACTTTGCATCAAAAATTTTAGACCATATAACGAAGTAGCCATGATATAAAATTTTGATTCAAGTTCTTTGGCAATATTGTTTGTCCATAATTCAGCGAATTCGATGATGGATTGTTTTTCCATTTCTAATACATCAGCATTCGCTTCTGAGTTTTCTAAATTGATTCTAGATAAAATTTCCGATATTTTTTTTGTAGCTTCTGATGTTTGAAATGATAGTTTTGTTACCTCGTTTGCAACGATTTCGAATCCACGACCATGTTCTCCTGCTCTTGCGGCTTCGATTGATGCATTTAATGCCAGTAAGTTGGTTTGTTTGGCAACTTGTTGGATGGAGGATGCAACGGAACCAATTTCTTTTGATCTTTCGCCAAAAGAATCAATGAGTTCTTTGAGTTTTCGCATCCCCAAGTTTGAATATTTGTCATCCATTCTTATGCCATCCTTAAATCAGATTTTGGTCTATTATGAATATCGGAGTCTCTTTTACTCTTATTGATATCCCGCTTGTTGCAAACGAAATAGTTTCTCGTATTTCCCTTTTTTGGACAGTAGGGTTTCATGATCACCCCATTCCGTTTTTTTACCTTGTTCCAAAACTAATATTTTATCAGCCATCCGTACAGTTGAAAATCGATGTGATATCAGTATGACCGTTTTTCCCATTGTATGTTCTCTAAAATGTTCAAATACTTTCATTTCGGCTTCCGCGTCGATAGCAGAAGTCGGTTCGTCTAAGATCAATATATCTGCTTCCGTTCGCATAAATGCACGAGATAAAGCGATTTTTTGCCATTGGCCACCTGATAACTCCCTTCCATCTTGGAACCACTTTCCCAGTCTAGTTTGGTATCCTAAATCTAATCGTGTTACAAAATCATGCGCCATTCCTAATTTTGCAGCGCTAATCCATTGGGATTCTGTCTGTACCTGTTTGACATCTCCCATCCCAATGTTGTCACCCACTTTGAATTGATACTGAACAAAATTTTGAAAGATGACTCCAAATCGTTCTTTTAAAGTTTCTTCTTCCCAATCCAATAAATTGATACCATCCAAATAAATAGATCCAGAAGTTGGGGAATACAACCTCGTTAATAATTTGATTAAGGTAGTTTTTCCTGAACCATTTTCACCAACGATTGCCAATTTTTCGCCAGCACCTAATTCAAAACTAACATCAGTTAGTGAATCTTGAGTTGAACCTGGATATAAAAAGGAAACTTTATCAAAAATTATTCCAGTTTTGGTGTTAAGATTTTTATATGTACCATTTTTTTTAAGAATGGGGAGAGTTAAAAATTCCATTAAATTTTCAATGTATAAATGGTCTTCATAGATTCCGCCAAAAGCAGAGAGTGCGTTGGCAAAGGTAGTTTGGCCTTGGCGAAAAATGACTAAATACATAGTCATTTCACCAAGGGTGATTTTATTTTGTAAAGCAAGGCTCACGATCCAAATATAAGATCCATAAAATGCAAATTGGCTGATCAAACCTAACAAAAAGCTGACAATACTTTTTCTGATTGTTAGTTTTTTATCTTCAAGGTAAATTTTTTGAAAATTGTTTTTGTATCGATTTAAAAATTCTTTTCCTAGATTAAATAATAAAATCTCTTTTGCATTATCTTCTCTTGCCATTAATGTTTCTAAATATACTTGTTCTCGCGTTTCCTTAGCTTTCCATCGGAAAAGTCGAAAACTATGATTTGAAAATCGGGTCTCTGCAATGAAAGTAGGTATCGCAGCAATGATTAGGATTATTGAGGCAATTGGAGATAATTTTACTAGTAATCCAAAAAAACTGATAATCGTAATTGAAGATTGGATAATTGTAAAAAAACGATTCACCATCGATAGTGGTTTAGATGAAGCTTCTGATCTAGCTTGAGTCATTTGATCATAAGTTTCTGAATTTTCAAATTGGGTGAGTTCTAATGTAATTGCCTTTGATAGAATACGTTCATTTACTTCTTGTCCAAGTCTGATTCGAAGTAAAGTTGTACATAAAAAATATAGTTTTTGAGATCCAAAATAAATGATAGTGATGATACCTTCCAGATAAACATAAGTTGCTGTATCTGACTTTAACAAATCGATCCAAAGGTTTGACTCAATTTTCGAATTTAAAATTGAGTCAATGATGAGTTTACCAATCCAAACTAATGAAGATGGAAATAATCCATTTAATATTGTTAGCACCGAGATGAGAAAAGTGAGAATCGGGGAACTTTTGTATGCTAAGTGAAATGCAACTTTAGATGATTGAACGATACGAAAAAAAGCATCAAACATACTGGTTAGATTGTTTTTCTCATTATCAATCGATAGCTTTTTTTATTAAATTTCTAGGAAATCATCGAAATCCTCTTTCCCAATTTGAGACAAATCGTTTCAATGTGAATCGTATATGGCAAAGGAAAGATTGGATAAAGTCCTTGGTAATTATGGTTTAGGAACCCGATCCGATGTAAAAAAGGAAATTTACCAAGGGAATGTAAAAGTGAATGGAATTGTTATAAAGGATCCTGGATTCAAAATTGCTTTAACTGATACTGTTGTTTTTCATGATGAAACGTTGTTTCGCAAAGAATTTTATTATTTTATGATGAATAAGGCTCCCGATTGTATCACCGCAACAGAAGATCCAAAGGAAAAAACCGTTATGGACTATTTAAGTGAAAGGCATCGGAATATGAATTTGTTTCCGATTGGTAGGTTGGATAAAGAAACAGAAGGTTTATTACTTTTTACAACGGATGGTACTTTGGCCCACTATTATACATCTCCAAAACATTTTGTAGAAAAGGAATATTATGCAGAAATTTCAGAAGCTGTTACTATTGAAGACATTAAACAATTTGAAACTGGTATAGTTTTGGATGATGGTTATAAAACTTTACCAGCTCGACTTGCCGTGCCTGATAATTCAAAGCCTCATATAGTAACTGTTTGGTTAAGAGAAGGTAAATACAGACAAATTCGCCGAATGTTCCAAAGTTTAGGTAAAGAAGTTGAATATCTAAAACGTGTCAAAATGGGTAATATTGAATTAGATAAGACACTAGTTATAGGAAGTTACCGAGAACTAACGGAAGATGAAGAAAAAGTTTTAAAAACTAAAATACCGTTTATTCAATAAATCTTTCGATTTTATCAAAAAAAGCTGATGGGGCTCTTTTTGGCCGAGAGTTTGATAAAGAAACAAATAGTTGTTCATCCTTCATACTGGCTAACAAGTTTCCTTGTTCATCTATGAGATCTTGTCGAAAATAAAATCTAATTTTTTCAAAACTTTCAATCCAACTCAATATTTTTATCTGAGAACCTGGCATAGGTTCTTGGAAAATTTGTATTTCGCCACCCATAAAGAACGTTGTTGAGTCTGTTTCTTTGATTAGATCTAAATCGACGATCTCTTTAAAAAATAAAAACCTTCCTTCTTCGAATATTTTCCATATAGAATCTGCCGGTAGAATCCAAAAACAATTCATATCACTATAAGGGATATAATATCTATGTTCAATCGTGTTTTGTTGGATAGGTTTGGGATGGATGGAGAATTGGTGTTGTATATTATTTTGTATTTTGGGGATAGAATTTATGATAAGAGTGGAACCATTTTGGTGTAAAGTTGAGATAGATTCAATTTCACAAGCTCTTTTGCCATCATTACCAACCATCGATTGTTTCCATAACAAAGATAAATTGGGTAGAGTAAAAACTTCCGTTTCCACCAGTATTTCTGAATTTACAAATTGTTGATTTAAAAATCGAACGTAAGAACTATTGGGAGAAAAAGTTATACCGTTATTTAACATATGTTCAATGGAGTAACCTAATTCCTTAAGAGCTTCACATCTTGCATCATAACCAAATTTTTCATAGGTTCTGCTTGTCACATGTCGATTCCAATCTAAATCAAAATGGCGAGTTGTTAATGATTTGCGAAAAATTTGACCCATTCACCCTTTCTTTCTATTTCCATCGATTGGTAAAGAAAATTTCCGAACCTGAATCGACTTAACATTTAAGAAAAAGGAAAGGAATTCGAACAATTTGGAAAGTGAACCAATTGACCTACTGAACGTATTTCCAGATGTAGGTTCATTTTTGACATGTAAATTGATTTTGAAGAAACTTAATATAACTTAATGAATGGGAGTCGATACTATTTGTTTTTTTAATTTAGTAATAAATTTAAATGTTTTGTTATCGATTCTATGTTAATTTTTTCAATAGACGTTTCAATAAAAAAAGGTAATTGCCAATTTTGAGTGGTTAATCCTTGTTTGTTCATTGGTTTATCCCAAGAAGGGTAAACTCGAAAGCCACGTTTCCCTTCATGTTTTCCGGACAAAATTCCTTTTTCATTTAAGATCCGTTTGTTAAATAGAAAATAACCGATTTTAGTTTTATCCAAAACTTCAATTACGTAGAGTTCAATTGAGTCATTAATAGTGAATGGTTTGATGGTACTTTTTTTATTTCTTTTCCATAAAGTGACAAATTGTCCAATTTTTTTTGGAGTAATCTTAGCTTTTCTAAAGATGATAATCTTTTGGTTAATGTCAATTTGGCAAGCATTATACTCTAAACTTTCCTTTTCTATTCTAACTTCCTTGATTTTTACATTGATTGGATCAAAGAGTAACTTTTGTAAATTATCTAAGTATATAGGAATACGTATTGTGAATGAAGAATTGTCTATCATAATCTAAGTTTAATGAGACACGAATTTCAAACCTACAATAGATAATACTAACGTGCATAGAAAAAAAACTCTCCAAAAATCTATCGGTTCCTCGAAAAAGAAAATTCCAACAAGTATTGTTCCTACTGCGCCTATGCCAGTCCATACTGCATAACTAGTGCCAATTGGTAAACTTTGAGTTACTTTGATGAGTAGGCCCATACTTAAAAAAAGTGAAATGAAAAATCCTAAATACCAAAAATAAGTTTGGTTTCCAACTGAATCTTTTGCTTTTCCTAAACAAAAAGCAAATACGACTTCGAAAAGACCTGCGATAAAAAGAAGAATCCAATTCATATTTGATCCTAAAAGGTTATTTTGAATAATCTTTCATAAATTGTAAACTCGTTATATATGATCAAATTGGCTACTAAAAGCCAATTTTTGAGGGTCAAATTGCTTCTATTGTTTGTAGGGCTCAATTTTTCTGTTTTTTTATTAAATTTATATTCAACCATTTACTATAATAATTGACTAAAAAATAGGAATTGTAATATTCAACTAAATGGTTGAATTAAAAAAGAAAGAGCAAATCTTAGACCGGGTTTTTTCAGCATTGGCAGATAATTCTAGAAGGCAAATGCTCGTGAGACTTCGAAAAGAATCTTTGAGTATCTCGGAGCTTGCAGAGTCATTTTCGATGACTTTTGCAGGAGTCGCCAAACACATAGAAGTTCTAACCGAAGCACAGCTTGTTAGAAAAGTCCGTGCTATAGAAGATGGGCGAAGTTTTCGTTTAGAATTACAAAATCAAACACTTTCCGAAGCGACTGACTGGATACATTACCACCAACGTTTTTGGACAAATCAATTGGATAAATTAGAATCATTTATAGAGGAAAAAGAGAATGGATCGAAAGTCACTAAAAATCGAAAAAAAAATTAACGCTGATGCAACCAAGTTATTCAGAGCATGGCTAAATCCAAATGATTTTTCTCGTTGGTTTTTATCAGGTGATGGGATCGGTATAGAGTCAGTTACGATTGATCCAAAACCAGGAGGTAAATTTTTAATCAATATGTCGTTAGATGGAAAAATTTTACCTCATGAGGGAGAATACATCACAATAGATGAACCCAATAAACTTGTTTTCACTTGGCGTTCCGAGGCTACTGAAAATAGAGATACAATAGTTACTATTACATTTGAAGAACTAGAAAACAGTAATTCATTTGATAAAAAAAATACAAATAAAAAATCACAAACGTTAGTAACGCTTTACCAAGAAGAACTTCTCAATGATATACAAATCAAAATGCATCACCATGGTTGGACATCCATTCTAGATAGTTTAAATGACTGGATGGATTCATAGTTTGAAAATTTTGTTATAAAAGTATTTGTTATGCTTAAGAAAAATTTAAAGGAGAAATATATGAATGGAATTTATCACAAAATCGGGATAAAAGCAGCTGAAGAGAAAGTGATGGGAGCACTAACGACTAAATTTGGTTTATCTAATTGGTGGACAAGTGATGTCGAAGGGAATTTTACCTCAGGTGTTTCTTCTGTTGGTGATTCTATATTTTTTGGATTTGGACATGGCAATCCAATGGAGATGAAAGTAAAAGAATCTGAGCAAAGAGGTTTGTTGTGGGAATGTAAATCGGGGCCAGATGATTGGATTGGATCTCATATACACTTTTTATTGGATCAAGGAAATCTATCAGATGGAACTCAGTTGACAATACTCTACTTTCGTCATAAAGATTGGAAACATGAGTCTGAATTTACGGCACATTGCAGTATGAAATGGGCTACTTTTCTATTAAGTTTGAAAGATTTCTTGGAAATTGGTATAGGTAAACCTGCTCCAAATGATATCAAAATTGATGATATGAATTGATCAAAAAAAAGAATCGTTTTTTCTTTTAGATGATTGAAACAATAACTTTCAATCAAATGGAATCATAATGATAATTCATTGATCATACTTGAAAGATTCAATTTGAAACTTATTTCATAAAAACTATTTGCAATCTTCAATTTTTAATCAATATCTTTTCCATTATAATTGAATTGTAAGAATTTTTAATATAGGGGAATCGGTACAAAATTCGGTTGATATCAACATTATTGAATTTTAATGATGAAAGTTATGTTTTCCACGCGTCAGTTCAAGAACATTATACTGGCATATTTCTTTCACTAAATCGTTTTGGACAAGTCCCGGTATCAAAAGATGAAATTGTTATCTTTTGTGATAACCAAACAGTTTTTGTGTATTTAAAAGGAAAATACGGAAAAGACCACTGATTGCCCTATTTATAAATGGAGATGAGTGTGAGATGGTATCTAATTGTATAGAGAAAAGGGAATTAGTTTTAGTCGTGATTTCTAAATCGATATTTTGCAAAATAAAGTATCTAACGTTTTCAGGTATAAGTTAGTTGAATATTGAAGGTATTTTTTTCGCGAGATGTAATACAACTTTAGTTAGAATATTGTCTGATCATTTAGATTAGTTATATTATTAATTTTCATATTGATTCCTTAATGATTCAAAAATTGGATTTTATTAATGTCTGCTTTAAAGAAGAAAAATTCATCTTTTGTGCCATACAAGTTTGCAGCTTCCACATGAAAGGGAATTTTAAATCCTTGTACTTCTTTAAAGTTCGAAAGTTTTCCACCAAATGGTTGTAATTGAAATTGTTTATTTACATTAGCATTTGACCATCTAAGAAAAGTAACTTCAATTGGACAACCTTCCTCATTCACTTTTATGTCTACATCTTGAAACAATCCATCTTTTTCGATTGTGACTCGGACGGTATCATGATCTATTTGTTTCCACTTTATGTGATCGTTTGGTAATACAGCTGCAGGTGTCCAAAATACAGATTCTGCAACATACCGTCCAAAAGCAGATTTCGTATGGTCTAAATCATTACCCATTCTTGCAACAGGAAATAAATGTAGAATTCTAAATCGAGTCCATTTTGCTGTGTCTGAACCGGAAATTGGAATTAATCCTGGAAGATGTAAAGTCCAGATAAAACCTTCTGGAGATGCTAATATTTGAGAAGCTTTCATTTCTTTATAATTAGGTTTTTCTTTTGTACCTAAGCTGAATTTACCGCTCATTTCTATCTCTGCTACAGTTAAAAGCGGGGTTCCTTCTTTAATCGAAAACTTAAAGAATCGACGTGCAGGCTCTGGCAATTCTGAAACCATGCTTAATTTAAATTTTACATTTTTGAAATTTTGGAATTTTTTTAATCTATTCCATTCAATTATATCAACAATGGAATCATGTATGCTAAGTATCATCAAGGAACTTAGAATTAAAATCAAAAGTATATAAATTCTGAATTTCATTTTAACCTTTTTGTTTTATGAATAAAGTTATTTAGCCGATTCTGCATATAAGTGTGTGACGAGAATACAATTTAACTCAGTCCAAGCGACTCGTTGTACCAAAGTGAAGCGGTAAGTCGCTGTTATGCGTAGTGACTAAATTAAGTTTTAGTTAAAATGATAAGCATAATAATTCTATAGATGAAGCATTGCTACATACTTGAACGTCGCTTGTGTAAATTAAATTTGACATATTCCAGTATGCACCGTTTCCGACTGTAGAAGTACCTGCTCCACAATTTAAAGTATTATTAACAGCTCCATTTAGCGTTGAAAAAGTCCAAATTCTTACTATGGTTGGATCTCGTATTACATTGGCAGACATCAAAGTAATAGCCAAGTCCCCATCCAAAAAATCACGCCAGTTACTTGCTATAATTACATTGTTCGGGGCACGTATAGGAATATTTACAGGAATGGAGTAAGATTCAGGAAATCCTCTGATTTCATCAAAACTTGAATATGAGACAAAAGCCTTTGCGCTTGAACCTGTTTTACGTGAAGCCAAAGTAGGATACGATTTTCTATTTGCGCATAAAGTATCAGTTGTGGACCGGTTTCCAAATGCTGCATTTAATGGAGAACCTAATGAGTAAATGTAAATACTGGAAGCTAAGTTCTGAGTAGTTAAAATCGCGAGTGCGGCCAAAGGCATATCTTCATCCGAATTTTTGGTATTACAAACGAATGAGAATATTAGAGACAAAATTAAAATATAACGCATGATATAAGCTGTTTGTATTGAAATCGTTTGTCACTATGAAATTAATTATTAATCTGTTTAGAAATTAAAATAATTACTTTTTGGTATAATGATAGAAGTAATTATATTTTTTCTGGAAATATTTTTGGTATGACTTCAAGACATGGTTAACGTTCATGCGTCAGGAGAAGGGTAATACTTTTTGGTAACCTTTCTTGGTTT